>NZ_JBEPBA010000013.1:0-246006 GCF_040298885.1 Streptomyces sp. NPDC001137 | reverse complement strand
GCCGGACGACCCGGACGCGGCGCAGGCGCGAACAGCGGCCGCATGCCTTGGAGTCCGGCTCGTTGTCGGAACGCGGACGTAGGGTCGGAGCCGGCTCGCCGAGGCCGTCGAAGGAGTCGACCCCTCCGAGGTGACCTCCCTCGCGGACGCCCTCGACACCTTCCTGGAGATGCCGCTCGACGCCGAACAGGAGGACGACGGGCTGCCCTTCTCCCCGGACGCGCGCGTGCGGTTCGCCCGCCTGGCCGCCGAACTGCGCGACCTGCGCCGCTCCCTGGCCGACCCGCTCATGGACGTCCTGCACCGCGTCCTCGCCGTGACCGGCCTGGAGGTGGAGCTGTCGGCGTCCCCGCACGCCCTGGCCGCCCGCCGCCGCGAGACCCTCTCCAACTTCCTGGACATCGCCGCCTCCTTCGCCGCCGGCGACGGCGAGGCCACCCTGCTCGCCTTCCTGGGCTTCCTGCGCACCGCCGCCCAGTACGAGAAGGGCCTCGACAACGCCCTCCCGGGCGGCGAGAACACCGTGAAGGTCCTCACCGCCCACAAGTCCAAAGGCCTGGAGTGGGACGTCGTCGCCGTCCCCGGCCTGGTCACCGGCACCTTCCCCAGCACACAGGGCCGCGAGAAGTGGACCGCCCAGGGCAAGGTCCTGCCGCACGAACTGCGCGGCGACGCCGACACCCTGCCCGACGTCGACACCTGGGACTCCCGGGGCCTCAAGGCCTTCCAGGAGGCCATGAAGGAACACCAGCACACCGAGGAACTCCGCCTCGGCTACGTCACCTTCACCCGCCCCCGCTCCCTCCTCCTCGGCTCCGGCCACTGGTGGGGCCCCACCCAGAAGAAGCCCCGCGGCCCGTCCGACTTCCTTCAAGCCCTCCACGACCACTGCGCGGCCGGGTACGGCGAGATCGAGGCGTGGGCCGACGAACCCGCCGAGGGCGAGGAGAACCCGGCCCTGCACGCGGCGACCGCCGACCAGGTCTGGCCGCTGCCCCTGGACGAGGCATCCCTGGCCCGCCGCCGGACGGCCGCCGAAACGGTCCTCGCCCACCTGGAGGACCTCGCCAGTCACGAGGGCGGCGCCGCCACGCACGACCCGGACAGCCACGACGACCCGGAGTGGCCCCCACCGCCGGACGACGAGGACCTGCCGCACGAAGAAGGGGACCCGTTCGCCGAAGAGGATCCCTTCGCGCACGAGAACCCGGCCGACTGGGACGCCTGGTCCACGGACCGCCCGACCGTCCCGCACCAGGCGGCCGCCCCGGAGGGAACCGGGAACCAGGACGCACGCCCGCACCCCGCCCCACGGAAATCCGCCGCCGAGCGCCCCCGCGCCGCCGCCCCCACCCGCCTCACCCCGGAGGAGGCCCGCACCCTCGCCTCCTGGGACCGCGACCTCGACGCCCTCACCGGCGAACTCCTGCGCGCCCGGGAGGCCGTCACGGACGTCCCCCTCCCCGCCTCCCTCACCGCTTCCCAGGTGCTCCGCCTGGCCACCGACCCGGACGGGTTCGCGCAGGAACTCGCACGCCCCATGCCGCGCCCCCCACAACCCGCCGCACGCCGGGGCACCCGCTTCCACGCCTGGGTCGAGGCCCGCTTCGAAGAACTGACCCTTCCCATGCTGGAGCCGGAAGACCTGCCCGGCAGCGAGACCGAGATCGCCGACGAACGCGACCTGGAAGCCCTCAAGGACGCCTTCGAGCGCACCGAGTACGCCCACCGCACACCCCACCGCGTCGAAGCGCCCTTCCAGCTGGCCATCGCCGGCCGTGTGGTCCGGGGCCGCATCGACGCCGTCTACAAGGACGACGACGGCGACGGGACGACGTACGAGATCGTCGACTGGAAGACCAGCCGCTCGCGCACCGCCGACCCCCTCCAGCTCGCCCTCTACCGGCTCGCCTGGGCCGAGCAGCAGGGAGTGCCCCTGGAGTCCGTCAACGCCGCGTTCCTGTACGTACGCACTGGTGAGGTTGTACGACCGGAAGACCTGCCGGACCGTTCCGCGCTGGAGCGGCTGCTGCTGGACGAGCCGGCCGCGGAAGCAAACTGTGAGGAACCGCCCACCGAGGATGTCGGTGCGGGCCGATAGGCTCGTGACCATGAGCCAGCCCGTTGACAGTGCCGTCAGCGCCGTCCGTACGTACATCGAGCAGCACCGCGCCGCCTTCCTCGACGACCTCGCCGAGTGGCTGCGCATCCCGTCCGTGTCGGCCCAGCCCGACCACGCACCCGATGTACGACGCAGCGCAGACTGGCTCGCCGCGAAACTCAAGGAAACCGGCTTCACGACCGCAGAGGTCTGGGAGACACCTGGTGCCCCGGCCGTATTCGCCGAGTGGCCCGCCACCGACCCCGCGGCCCCCACCGTCCTCGTCTACGGCCATCACGACGTGCAGCCCGCCACCCGCGAGGACGGCTGGGACAGCGACCCCTTCGAACCAGTCGTCCGAGAGAATCGCCTCTACGCGCGCGGGGCGGCCGACGACAAGGGGCAGGTGTTCTTCCACACACTCGGCGTCCGCGCCCACCTCGCCACCACCGGCCGCACCGCCCCTGCGGTCCACCTGAAACTGCTGATCGAAGGCGAGGAGGAGTCCGGCTCGCCCAACTTCCGCACCCTCGTCGAACAGCACGCCGACCGCCTCGCCGCCGACGCCGTGATCGTCTCCGACACCGGCATGTGGTCCGAGGACACCCCCACCGTGTGCACCGGCATGCGCGGCCTCGCGGAGTGCGAGATCCACTTCTCCGGCCCCGACCAGGACATCCACTCCGGCTCCTTCGGCGGCGCCGTCCCCAACCCGGCCACCGCCGCGGCCCGCCTGGTCGCCGCCCTGCACGACGAGCACGCACGCGTGGCGATCCCCGGCTTCTACGACGGCATCGTCGAACTCACCGACCGCGAGCGCGAACTCTTCGCCGAACTGCCCTTCGACGAGCAGCAGTGGCTGCGCACCGCCAAGTCGTACGCCACCCACGGCGAAGCCGGGCACACCACCCTGGAGCGCATCTGGGCCCGCCCCACCGCCGAGGTCAACGGCATCGGCGGCGGCTACCAGGGCCCCGGCAGCAAGACGATCATCCCGTCCACGGCCATGGTGAAGCTCTCCTTCCGCCTGGTCGCCGGCCAGGACCCCGACCACATCGAGAAGGCCGTCCGCGCCTGGGCCGCCGAACAGATACCCTCCGGGATCCGGTACGAGATCACGTTCGCCGCGGCCACCCGCCCGTGCCTGACACCGCTGGACCACCCCGCGCTGCAGTCCGTCGCCCGCGCAATGGGCCGCGCCTTCGACAAGCCCGTCCGCTTCACCCGCGAGGGCGGCTCAGGACCCGCCGCCGACCTCCAGGAAGTCCTCGGGGCACCCGTGCTCTTCCTGGGCATCTCCGTCCCCTCCGACGGCTGGCACGCACCCAACGAGAAAGTCGAACTCGACCTGCTCCTCAAAGGCGTCGAGACCAGCGCATACCTGTGGACCGACCTCGCCGACACCTGGCGCCATGCACCCTGAGCGCCCCGCGCCGTCCGGAGCGGCACGTCGTGCGGGGCACACTGAAAGGGCCGCCCCGCCCAGCCCTGCCGGATCCGTTCGCCTCCCGCCGTCCGTACCGCCGTACCGCCCGCCGACACAATCCGTTCCACTGGGGGAGTTGGAAGCACCCGTGACCACCTGGACCGACCACACCGCCGACCGCCCCATCTCCCTCACCGCCCCCAGCGGCATCGACCGCGCCGCCCACCACCGCCTCGACGAGGCCTGGCTCGCGGCGGCATGGAGCCACCCCACGACCCGCTGCTTCGTCGTCTCCGGCGGTCAGGTCCTCATCGACGAGACGGCCGACGGCCGCACCGAACTCGTCATGACCCCCTCCTTCGAAGCCCCCCTGACCGAGGCCCACCGCTACTTCCTGGGCACCGACGAGGAAGGCGTCAGCTACTTCGCCCTCCAGAAGGACGCACTGCCCGGCCGCATCGACCAGTCCGCACGCCCCGCGGGCCTGCGCGAGGCCGGCCTCCTGCTGTCACCCCGTGACACCGGCCTGATGGTGCACGCGGTCGGCCTGGAGAACTGGCAGCGCACCCACCGCTTCTGCTCCCGCTGCGGCGAACGCACCGTCATCGCCGCCGCCGGCCACATCCGCCGCTGCTCCGCCTGCGGCGCCGAGCACTACCCGCGCACCGACCCCGCCGTGATCATGGCCGTCACCGACGAGGAGGACCGCATCCTGCTCGGCCGCCAGGTCCACTGGCCCGAAGGCCGCTTCTCCACGCTCGCCGGCTTCGTCGAACCCGGCGAGTCCATCGAACAGTCCGTGCGACGCGAGGTCTTCGAGGAGGCCGGCATCACGGTCGGCGCGGTGGAGTACGTCGCCAGCCAGCCCTGGCCCTTCCCCTCCAGCCTCATGCTCGGCTTCATGGCCCGCGCCACCACCACCGACATCAACGTCGACGGCGACGAGATCCACGAAGCCCGCTGGTTCTCCCGGGACGAACTGGGCGCCGCCTTCGAAGCCGGCGAGGTACTGCCTCCCTACGGCATCTCCATCGCCGCCCGCCTGATCGAGATGTGGTACGGCAAGCCCCTGCCGACGAGGAGCTTCGTCTGAGCCCGACGCCGCGCTGACAGACCCAGGCCCGCACAGCTGTGGGACAAACCACAAGAAGGCGGTTCCTGAACCGACCCAGGAACCGCCCTCCGAACAAAACCGTGCAGCGCCTACGCGCCGATCTTCTGCTTCACCTGCGCCAGCGACGGATTCGTCAGCGTCGAACCATCCGGGAACAGCACCGTCGGCACCGTCTGGTTTCCGCCATTCGCCTTCTCCACGAACGCCGCGGAATCCGGGTCCTGCTCGATGTTGATCTCGTTGTACGCGATGCCCTCACGGTCCATCTGGCTCTTCAGCCGACGGCAGTAGCCACACCACGTGGTGCTGTACATCGTCACAGTGCCCAGCATGTCTCTCGCGCTCCTCAGCTGCTCGGGGATGCTTGGTCGCAGTGATGGAACGTACTTGAAACAGCCACCATTCCCACACGCGGTACCGCGATGGACGTGACGCCTGCCGCATTAGTACGACTGCAGGTACCTGCCTGTGGACAACCACCGCACCCGCCTCCGGCGACCTGGCAGCATGGCCATGTGACAGCAGCAACGCACTCCACGCTCTTCCCGCAGGTACCGGACACCCCCGACGCCGTGCTCGAAGGGCTCGACCCCGAGCAGCGCGAGGTGGCCACCGCCCTGCGCGGACCGGTGTGCGTCCTGGCCGGCGCCGGAACCGGCAAGACCCGGGCGATCACCCACCGCATCGCCTACGGAGTCCGCGCCGGAATCCTCCAGCCCTCCAGCGTGCTCGCCGTCACCTTCACCAACCGCGCCGCCGGCGAGATGCGCGGCCGGCTGCGCCACCTCGGCGCCGCCGGAGTCCAGGCCCGCACCTTCCACTCGGCCGCCCTGCGCCAGCTCCAGTACTTCTGGCCGAAAGCAGTCGGCGGCGCCATGCCCCGGCTCGTCGACCGCAAGATCCAACTCGTCGCCGACGCGGCCGCCGCCTGCCGCATCCGCCTCGACCGCGGCGAACTGCGGGACGTCACCGCCGAGATCGAATGGTCCAAGGTCACCCAGACCGTCCCCGCCGACTACGCCCCCGCCGCCGCCAAGGCCGGCCGCGACACCCCCCGCGACCCGGCCGAGATCGCCCAGCTCTACTCCGTCTACGAAGACCTCAAAAGGGACCGCTCCGTCATCGACTTCGAGGACGTCCTGCTGCTCACCGTCGCCATCCTCCAGGACCGCCACGACATCGCCGACCAGGTCCGCGCCCAGTACCAGCACTTCGTCGTGGACGAGTACCAGGACGTCAGCCCCCTCCAGCAGCGCCTCCTCGAACTGTGGCTCGGCGAACGGGACAACCTGTGCGTCGTCGGCGACGCCAGCCAGACGATCTACTCATTCACCGGAGCGACCCCCGACCACCTCCTCGACTTCCGCACCCGCCACCCCGGAGCCACCGTCGTCAAACTTGTCCGCGACTACCGCTCCACCCCCCAGGTCGTCCACCTCGCCAACGGCCTCCTCGCCCAGGCCCGAGGCCGTGCAGCCGACCACCGCCTCGAACTGATCTCACAACGCGACCCGGGCCCCGAACCCGGCTACGCCGAGTACACCGACGAACCGGCCGAAGCCGAGGGCGCCGCCCGCCGCATCCGCGAACTCATGGACGCCGGCATCCCCGCCGGCGAAATCGCCATCCTGTTCCGGACGAACTCCCAGTCCGAAACCTACGAACAGGCCCTCGCCGACGCTGGAATCCCCTACCAGCTGCGCGGCGCCGAGCGGTTCTTCGACCGCCCCGAGGTACGCAAGGCGGGCGTCGCCCTGCGCGGCGCGGCACGTTTCGGCGGCAACGACTCCCTCCTCGACGACGCCGTCGACCTGCCCTCCCAGGTCCGCGCCGTGCTCTCCGGGGAAGGCTGGACCCCCCAGCCCCCAGCAGGCTCCGGCGCGGTCCGAGAACGCTGGGAGTCCCTCGCCGCCCTCGTTAACCTCGCCCACGACTTCGCCGCCGCCAAACCCGCCGCCACCCTCGGCGACCTCGTCGCCGAACTCGACGAACGGGCCGGCGCCCAGCACGCCCCCACCGTCCAGGGCGTCACCCTGGCCTCCCTGCACTCCGCCAAGGGCCTCGAGTGGGACGTCGTCTTCCTGGTCGGCGTCGCCGAGGGCATGATGCCGATCACCTACGCCAAGACCGACGAGCAGATCGAGGAGGAACGCCGCCTCCTCTACGTCGGCGTCACCCGGGCCCGGGGACACCTTTACGTCTCCTGGTCACTGTCCCGCTCACCCGGCGGCCGCCCCAACCGCCGTCCCAGCCGCTTCCTGGACGGCCTGCGACCGGGCTCCAACGCCACCGCCGGCCGCACCGCGACGAGCGGCGCAGGAGGAGTCGAGCGCGGCTTCACCAGCAGACCGAACGCCGTACCCCGGCGCACCCAGCGCACCCCGGCGCGCTGCCGGGTCTGCGGGCGCACCCTCACCGACGCCGGCGAGATGAAACTGATGCGCTGCGACGACTGCCCCACCGACATGGACGAGGGCCTCTACGAGCGACTGCGCGCATGGCGCGCGGACCAGGCGCAGCGCAGTGGACAGCCCGCCTTCTGCATCTTCACCGACAAGACACTGATGGCCATAGCCGAGGCCGCCCCCGCCGAGGAGGGCGAACTGGCGCGGATCCCCGGGGTCGGCGTACGCAAGCTCAACCGCTACGGCGCCGACGTCCTGGCCCTCTGCGCAGGCCGCGAACCCGGAGAACAGGACGAAGGGGACTGATTCAAACTCGTCGAAAAAATAGTTTGCGCATGCCCCAGCAATCCCCATAGGTTCTTAGCCACGGGGACGGAGGCCTTCTCGGAGGCCCCGATTCCGTGCTCTACTTGCATATCCGTCGGACTGGCTCACCCCCAGTCCCCCGAGACGCCGAGAGGAGGCGATTGAAGTGATCAGCATCAGCACCAGCTCCATCAGCACCGCCAAACTGACCGATCGCTCGGTCGTCTCCGCGTGCATGCTCGGCGCCTCGAACCAGGGCACCGGTCTGTCCGGCATTCGTGCCGGTCGCCTGGCGTCCGCCCCCGTTTCTCTCGCGGTTCTTCCCATCCGCGAGCGCAATGAGCGACCGACCAAGGCACTGGAAGCAGTAGTGGCACAGGCGCAGGCCTATGCCTTTACGGCGGCCGGTGCCGGAAGCCGGAAGCAGACGACCCAGCACCACCTGATGTGGGCCTTCCGTGGGCCAGAACCCTGGAGTGATCCAGCCTGATCGTCGATCAGGCCGGCGCCTTCAGGGCCGCGGAACCCCATCCGGGATCCGCGGCCCTTCTGTTTTCCCCGAACGGGGACGACGGAGCGAAGGGGCCTCGGGACAAGAGCTGAACCCGGTACCAGCCGCCACCCGGTCCAACAGGGCCGGAACGACCAGACGAGGAAGACGAACCGTGCAACTCGAAGCGCACGCCCCGTCCGTACCGCCTTCCGAAACGATCCCCCCGCCCGGCCTCACGGAGGACTCCACCTTGATCCCGCTCACTGCGCTCACCGCGCTCGACGACGCCATCGAGAACCTCGGCGTACCCGTCCCCTGCCGCTCCTACGACCCGGAGGTCTTCTTCGCCGAGTCGCCGGCCGACGTCGAGTACGCCAAGTCCCTCTGCCGTACCTGCCCGCTGATCGAGGCCTGCCTCGCCGGCGCCAAGGAGCGGCGTGAGCCCTGGGGCGTCTGGGGTGGCGAGCTGTTCGTCCAGGGTGTCGTCGTCGCCCGGAAGCGGCCGCGTGGCCGCCCGCGCAAGAACCCGGTCACAGCATGAACATCACCGGAACAATCGACCGCCCCCTCACGAACGACCCCAAGAAGCAGGCCCCGATGAAGCCGTCCACCAACGAGCCCGCCGGCTCCGCGATCGAAGATTTCACCACCACAGGCGCGACGGGCTCGCGTCAGAACAGGACCCGAGAGATGCAACTCCTCCAAGAAGCCCTGGCTCGCGCGCATATGCGCGACCGACTGCATGAGGTCGAGCAGGAACGCCAGGCAGTGCGCCTGGTGAGCGCCCGCCGGATGCAGCGCCGGGCCGAGCGCGCCTCGCGGCTCGCCCGCCGGGCGCTGGCCATGGCGGTCATGCAGTAGCCGATCACACCTGAAGCGGTGGCCTTCCGATCCCGGGAGGCAGTAGCTCCCCGCGGGGGCCGGTCCGTCCGAACGGACCGGCCCCCGCGGTGCGTTGTGCCCGCGATCCGCCCACCGCGGAGTTATCGTCACCGGGTGACGAGTCTTCCCGGAGGCAGTGACGACTCAGGCTCCCCCGCGGAGCCCCAACCCCTGGTGTGCGGCCGCTGCGGCGCCCGGCCGGGAGGTCCGCAGCCCACCTGGACCTGCTCCGTGGAAAACGGCGCCCGCCAGTATTTCTGCGACCGCTGCTCGCGGGAGAACCTCAGGGCGATCGAGGGGCGGTTGGACTCGGCCTGGTGGTGAGGCCGTTCCTCTGGGGGCCTCCCCCCCCGCCCCGCCCCCACCCCCCCACCCCAACCTCCGCGGACGCGCAGCCCCGATCAAGCCTCCGCGGCCGGCTCCTCCTCAGTGGCTTCCTCCAGGGCGAACCCCGGGAGCCACTCCTCCAGCTCCTCGCGCAGCCGCACCGTCGACCCCAGCTGGCACAGCACGCCGATTGTGCTCAATGTCACCCGGTGTATCAGCAGGTACGCCGGTGGCAGGTTCAGCTGCTTGCCCAGCTGGTAGGCGGGGGAGCGGGGATCGGCGATGCGGGCCGCCTGGCTGCGCATCCAGCCGCGGGTGAAGGTGAACTCGTCGGCCCGGGCCGGTTCGATGATCGGCAAGAGGTAGTCGAGCACGGCGCTCGGGTCGAGCTCGATTGATTCCTTGACGAAGCCCTCGGCACAGAGGAGTTCGTAGACGGCCTCCGCCTCGCCGTCCAGGGTCATGCGCAGGGAGTCGCCGATGGGGGCCGGCAGGCCGCCCGGGAGGCGGTCGACCGTGCCGAAGTCCAGTACGCCCAGACGCCAGTCGTCCTCGCCGCCGGGGCCGCCGGGCAGCAGTCGGAAGTTGCCCGGGTGCGGGTCGGCGTGCAGCAGGCCGGTGCGGGCCGGGCCGGAGAAGAGGAAGCGGGCCAGGAGCTGACCGGCCCGGTCGCGCTGTTCCCGGGTGCCGTCCGAGATGATCTCCGAAAGAGGGATTCCGTCGATCCACTCGGTGATCAGGACCTGGTCGCACTGATGGACCACACCCGGCACCACCACGTCCGGGTCGTCCGTGAACTCCTCGGCGTGCGCCTGCTGGGCCTGGGCCTCCAGACCGTAGTCCAGCTCCTCCGAGACACGGTCCCTGAGTTCCGCGATCAGGGGCTTGATGTCCATGCCGGGGATCAGCGGCCCCAGCAGGCGGGCGAAACGGCTCAACTGGTTCAGGTCCGACAGGAGGGCCTCGCCGGCACCCGGGTACTGCACCTTGACCGCGACCTCGCGGCCGTCGTGCCACACCCCGCGGTGGACCTGCCCGATCGAGGCCGCCGCGGCGGGCTTGTCCTCGAACTCGAGGAACAGGTCGGGCCAGTGCTCGCCGAGCCGCTCGCCGAGCACGCGGTGCACGGTGCTGGTCGGCATCGGCGGCGCCGCCTCCTGCAGCTTCGTCAGCGCGGCGCGGTAGGGGCCGGCGACCTCCTCGGGCAGCGCCGACTCGAAGACCGACAGGGCCTGGCCGAACTTCATGGCCCCGCCCTTGAGCTCGCCGAGCACCTTGAACAGCTGCTCCGCCGTGCGCTGTTGCAGCTCGCGGCCGACGATCTCCGCGGACTCTCCGACGATCCGCTTGCCCAGTCCCCAGGTCGCCCGTCCGGCGAAGCCGAGCGGGAGCGCGGCGAGCTTGGCGGTCCGGGTGACCGCCTTGCGGGGAAGATCAGACATGCGCCCTCCAAGTCCCTGCCGGCCTCGCCGCTTGTGCCGTACGGCACAGCTCCTTCGGCGACCGTTGCCCCCTCATTGTCTCGTGTGACTCCTCGTCCTCGGAGGTGTGTTCTCCCTTACCTTTCTCCGCCGCCCCGCAGGGGCATGCCGGATGCGCCCAGACGGGTCGTGCATGCCAGGTCAGAGCGGGCAGGGACACCTCCCAGCGTGCTCCGGCACTCGTCGGGACCCGGCCGTCCAGGAACGCGAGCGCGTGTGCGGCCGCCAGCCCGGCCACCGTCGTGGCCAGCGTCAGGTCGCAGGGCCGCGCCTGGCGGGGTGCGCCGGAGCGCCACTGCGCGACCAGCCGGGGCCAGGCCGGATCCCGGTCGGTGCGGCCCTCGTGCAGACAGCCGGCGCAGCTCGTCTCCCCGGGCAGGACGAGGGGGCCGACGACGCCGGTCGCCTCCACGACGCCGGCGTACAGATGCGGTGTGCCCGAGGCGATGAGGGGTTCGGCTGTGGAAGGGGCGGGGGCGTGGACGGCGACGTCGTCGCGTGGGGCGAGGATCACCAGGGAGAAGCCGGGCTCGCCGTTCGGGGGCGTGGCCGTGTGGTTGCGGCGCGGTGGGCGGTCCGGGGCGGAGCGGCGTACGGCCTGCCGGGCGGCTTCGTCCCTGCGGTCGCCGATGGACTCGGCGGGCAGTCCGCCCGGCGCGATGTCGCCGGCCTCGACGCGGCCGACGTCCCGCACATCGACCTCTCCGATGCCGGCGCCCGCCAGCAGTGAGGCCAGCACCGAGCCGACCCGGCCCGCACCCCGTACCTGCACCCGCAGGGAGCGGCGCGCGGCCAGGCGGCTGATCGCGTCGCCCGGTTCGGTGGTGGTCAGGGTCAGTGAGGCGAGGTCCGGGCGCAGCCTGGCGAGGACGTCCTTCTTGCGGCGCAGGGCGTCGGCGGCCGACCCGCCGCCCTTTGCGTCGTCCAGGAGGCCGGCCCGTGCCAGCCGCTCCACCAGTTTGTCGACATGACCGTCGGGCAGGTCCATACGGCGTCCCTCCTCGCGCAGGAGGGGCAGTCCGCGGGTGCCGTTGAGCAGGTCGAGAAAGCTGCCCGTGGCCGTGTCCACCGGCCCCAGGGTCAGTGCGTGCGCCGGTGCCATTCCGAACTGCACGGTGTTGAGATCGCGCCAGCCGCGCCTGAGCGCGGGCTTCACCAGCGGCGCGAGCGGAACCACTGCTTCCATGACAGGCCCCCGTAGCCCTCGTTGAACATTCCTGTCCGCCGGTGGAGCCCGGTCGGCGGGTGGTCGATGGTCGGTCGACGGTCCGTCGTGGCTGTGCCGGCGGGAACCAGCATGCCCGGACGGGCGGGTGGGTGCCGAAAGTTGTCCACAGGCGGTGGATATTTGTCGTACAAATCAAACGCTTGGTGGCGGATCGAGGCGGAACCGTCCAGGAGTCGGGACTTCCCCCGTGTGCAGCGGGTAACGTCGGGGCGTGCCCGCCGACCCACTGCACCGCGCCGGAATGCCACAGCGCAGCACGACGAGCCAGCCGCCGAGCGGCTCGGGGGCGAGCGCGATCGAGGTCCGCAGGAGCTCCCGTCGACGCCGGACGGTCTCCGCGTACCGCGAGGGCGATCGCACTGTCGTGCTCATCCCTGCCCGGATGTCCGAGGCGGAGGAGCAGCGCTGGGTGACCGTCATGCTCGACAAGCTGGCCGCCCAGGAGAGCAAGCGGGTCCTCGGAGACGACGAGCTGACCGAGCGGGCGGAGCGGCTGTCGGGCCAGTACTTCGACGGGCGCGCGCGGCCCACCTCGGTGCGCTGGGTCACCAACCAGAACACGCGCTGGGGCTCGTGCACCCCGGCCGAAGGCAGTATCCGTCTGTCGCACCGGCTGCAGGGCATGCCCGAGTACGTCGTCGACTACGTCCTCCTCCACGAGCTCGCGCATCTGCTGGTGCCGGGACACGGACCGCGCTTCTGGCGGCTCCTCGAGGCGTATCCGCGCACCGAACGGGCGCGGGGTTACCTCGAAGGGGTGGTCGCCGCGGAACGGTTGCCGCATCTGCCGGGGGCTCGCGGGGAGTGACGGCCGCTGTGGGGCGGTGGTTGTGTACCGGGTCTGTACCGACTTCATCCGGTGTCCGAGTTAGCCGTTAACCTGGCGCGACGCACTCACATTCGGGATGGGGGACGGTCGTTACGCATGGCCAGGGAATTCCAACGCGGCCACAAGGCCAGGATCAGTGACCTCACCGCGGGCACCGATCTGTATGTAGGCGTGCAGATCAGCGGCCCCGGGCTGACCTTCGACATCAGCTGCTTCGGTCTTGACGCCGACGAACGGCTCTCGGACGACCGCTACTTCGTCTTCTTCAACCAGCCGAAGTCTCCCGAGGAGTCCATTCAGCTGCTGGGCGCCCAGGCGGGCGACACCGAGTCCTTCCGGGTCACGCTCGACCGGATCCCGGCGCAGATCCAGAAGCTGTCGTTCACGGCGACGCTCGACGGCGCGGGGCAGATGTCGCAGATCGCCCCCGGGTACATCCGTATCGTCGCGGGCGGCGAGGAGGTGGCCCGGTACTCCTTCAACGGCTCGGAGTTCTCCACCGAACGGGCCGTCATGCTGGGCGACTTCTACCTCAAGGACGTGTGGCGGTTCGCGGCCGTCGGGCAGGGCTTCGACGGCGGCCTCGAGGCGCTGCTGAAGAACTTCGGCGGCGAGGTCATGGAGGAGGAGGCACCTGCGGCGCCTGCTCCGCAGCAGCCCCAGACCGGTGCCGCTCCGAGCTTCGCCCCGCCCGCGTTCGGCGCCCCGGCCGCCCCCGCTCCGGCTCCCGCGCCCGCCCCTGCCCCGCAGGGCTTCGCGCCGCCCCCGGCGCCGACTCCGCCCCCGGCGCCCGCCCCCGCGCCGAATGTGCACGCGGCGCCCACCATCGTCGCACCCATGTCCCCGCCCGGTGGCGGCCAGGTGCACCCGCCGGCCCCGGCGCCCGCGCCCTACGGCCAGCCGCCCCAGCAGCCGTACGGCCAGAGCGCACCGCCACCGCCCGGGTACGCCCAGCCCCCGGCTCCGCAGGCCCCGCACGCCCCGGGCCCGCCGCCCGGCTACGGCCAGCAGTCGCCGTTCGGGCAGGTTCCGGGGCAGCAGGCGCCCTACGGCGCGCCTCAGGGCGCCCCCCAGGGCGGAGCCGGGGTGACCGCGGCACTCCAGATGTTCAAGGAGACGCCCACCGGACAGCGCTGGACGCAGCAGAACAAGAAGCTGATCCGTGTCGACCTCGGCATCGGCGGGCAGCCCGTGCTCGCCCGGCAGGGCAGCATGGTGCTCTACCAGGGCAAGGTCGACTTCGGCTACAAGGGCGCCGGCTTCGCGGGCCGGATCGTCGGCAGCGCGACCGGCCAGGAGATGCAGCTGATGCGCTGCACCGGCCAGGGCCAGGTGTTCCTCGCCGAGAACGCCACGCATCTGCACCCCGTCGAGCTCCAGGGGGACGCGATCTGCGTCTCCGCCGAGAGCGTCCTCGCCTTCGACGAGGGCCTCCAGTACGAGGTCCGCCGCATCGAGGGCCACGGCATCCCCGGGGGCGCGCTGTTCACGATGCAGTTCCAGGGCACCGGCACGATCGTCGTCAAGACGCACGGCACGCCCGTGGTGCTGCCGGTCACGCCGACCACGTTCGCCGACGCCAACGCCGTCGTGGCCTGGTCGGCCGCCTCCCAGGTGATCGTCTCCAGCCAGGTCCGCATGCGCCGCAACGCCTACCCGGGCGACACCGGCGAGAGCGTCAACCTGCAGTTCCGGGGCGCGCCCGGCAACTTCATCGTCGTCCAGCCGTACGAGGTCTGAGGGAGCCCGTCATGAACCAGCCACTCGCGGGCTACGCCCCCGCACCCGTCACCGCCCGCATGGAGACCCACGGCGACCACATGCTGAAGGTCGCCATGCAGACCGGGAACGACATCCTCGCGCGCGTGGGCTCGATGATCGCGTACGAGGGTTTCATCCAGTACGAGCCCAACCCGCCGGCCGTCCGCCAGATCGCCCGTGACTGGATCACCGGCGAGGGCGCGCCCCTGATGAAGTGCTCCGGCGACGGACTGCTCTACCTCGCCGACTACGGGGCGAACGTCGTCGTCATCAACCTGGGCGGCGAGGGGATCTCCGTCAACGCCACCAATCTGCTCGCGTTCGACGCGCACCTCACCTGGGGGGTCGAGCGGGTCAAGGGGCTGGCGAAGTTCGCCGGGCAGGGCCTGTGGAACACCAAGATCTCCGGGCAGGGCTGGGTCGCGCTGACCTCCCGGGGCAAGCCGATCGTCGTCGACTGCGGCGGCGGCGAGGACGAGACATACGTCGACCCGGACGCCCTCGTCGCCTGGTCCCCGAACCTCAAGGTGAAGGGCAAGCGCAGCTTCAAGGCGCAGTCGCTGATCGGCCGCGGCAGCGGCGAGGCCTACCAGATGGCCTTCTCCGGTCAGGGCATCGTCGTCGTCCAGCCCAGTGAGGACAGCACCGACCGCCTGCGGTTCCGGGGCTGAGGGGGAGCCAGAGACACCATGCAGAGTCCGCTTTTCGCCTTCAACGACTCGCAGTCCCAGGAGCGCTACAGCCTGCAGAACAAGCAGCTGCTGCGCGTCACCCTGGAGGGCCACGACGACATCCTGGCCCGCAAGGGCACCATGGTCGCCTACCAGGGCCTCGTCGAGTTCGACGCCGAGTACCAGAGCAACAACCAGGCACGCGCACGTGCGTACACCGGCGAGGGCCTCAGCCTGATGCGCTGCCACGGGCAGGGCACGGTCTACTTCGCCAACCTCGCGCAGCACATCCATGTGGTGGACGTGGAGCAGGACGGCCTGACCGTCGACAGCAGCTACGTCCTCGCGATGGACTCCTCGCTGCACCACGAGGTCATCGCCGTCGACAGCCTCTACGGCATCTCCGGCTCGGGGAAGTACCAGCTGAACATCACCGGCCGCGGCAAGGTCGCCCTGATGACCTCGGGTGCGCCGCTGATGATGCAGGTGACGCCCGACAAGTACGTCAACTGCGACGCCGACGCGATCGTCGCCTGGTCGACCGGGCTGCGCGTCCAGATGCAGGCCCAGACGCACTCCTCGGGTGTGTGGCGGCGCCGCGGCAACACCGGCGAGGGCTGGGAGCTCAGCTTCATGGGCAGCGGCTACGCGCTCGTCCAGCCGAGCGAGCTGCTGCCGCCCCAGAACGCCCAGATCGGGCAGGGTCTCGCCGCGCAGTACGGCATGGGGCAGCACGGGGCGCGGGCGCAGAACCAGGGGAACGTCTGGAGCTGAGCGTCCAGTCAGCCAACGTAAGGGGCGCCCGCCAGTGCGGGCGCCCCTTACACGTTGCCGAGGCTCACAGCCTCGCGCGCGTCGCTTCCAGCAGCCGTACGACCGACTCGTCGGCCACGTCCGCCACCTCGTCGTAGGCGAACCAGCGCAGGTCGAGGGACTCGTCGCTGATCTCGTGGACCGCCCCGGACGGCGCCAGGACGGCGTACTGGACGTCGAAATGCCAGTGGCAGGGCGCCGGGATGGGATGCCGGTCCAGCCGCACCGGGCCGCCCGGAAGCAGCGTGAGTCCCGCGATCCCGGACTCCTCGGTCGCCTCGCGCAGTGCCGCGGCCTCCAGGGTGGGGTCGCCCGGCTCGCAGTGGCCGCCCATCTGGAGCCACATCCGCAGCTTCCTGTGCAGAGTGAGCAGAACCCGCTCACGCGAGGCATCGATCACCAGGGCGCTCGCCGTGACATGACCCGCGTGACAGGCCTTCCACATGCCGTCCGGATGGGCCGCCAAGTGGTCCAGATACGCCTGGCGCAGCTCTTCCTGGTCCTCGTACCCCTTCAGGACGAGGACCGCGTCGTCGTACAGGCTCACTCGGTGTCGTCGCCCTTGTCGTCGCCCTTGCCGTCGTCCTCGGAAGCGCCGTCCTTCTTCAGGTTGGGCTTTCCCGCGGAGCCGCCTCCCGCCGCCTCGCCGAGCATCTTGTCCAGCTCGGAGAAGTCCAGCTGCTCGCGGTGCACGAAGCCGTCCGGGTCGTCCAGGTCGGAGGCCGTCGGCAGCATGTCCGGGTGCGACCACAGGGCGTCCCGGCCGTCCACCCCGCGCGCGTCCGTGAGCGAGGCCCACAGGCGGGAGGCGTCGCGCAGGCGACGCGGACGCAGCTCCAGGCCGATCAGCGTGGCGAACGTCTGCTCCGCGGGCCCGCCCGTGGCCCGGCGGCGGCGCAGCGTCTCACGCAGCGCGTCCGCGGACGACAGACGCGGCTTCGCCGCCGCGTGCACCACCGCGTCCACCCAGCCCTCGACGAGCGCCAGGGCCGTCTCCAGACGGGCCAGGGCCGCCTTCTGCTCCGGGGTGTCCTCCGGCTGGAACATGCCCTGCTGGAGGGCGTCCTGCAGCTGCTCCGGGTTCTGCGGGTCGAACTGGCCGACCACGTCCTCCAGCTTCGCCGTGTCGACCTTGATCCCGCGCGCATACCCGTCGACCGCGCCGAACAGATGCGAGCGCAGCCACGGCACATGCGCGAACAGACGCTGGTGGGCGGCCTCGCGCAGGGCGAGATACAGCCGCACCTCCTCCTTAGGAACGCCCAGGTCCTTGCCGAACGCCTCGACGTTCACCGGCAGCAGCGCGGCCTTGCCGGCCGGGCCGAGCGGCAGGCCGATGTCGGTGGAACCGACGACCTCGCCCGCGAGCACCCCGACGGCCTGCCCGATCTGGGTGCCGAACATCGCGCCGCCCATGGAGCGCATCATGCCGATCAGCGGGCCCGCCATGGCCTGCATCTCCTCCGGCAGGACATCGCCCATCGCCGCGCCGACCCGCTCGGCGACCGGGTCGACGAGCTCCTGCCACGCGGGCAGCGTCGCCTCGACCCACTCCGCGCGGGACCACGCCACCGCGGAGCCGGCGCCGGACGGCAGCGACGTCGCGTCGTCCAGCCACAGGTCGGCCAGGCGGACGGCCTCCTCGACCGCGGTGCGCTCGGCGGCGCCGACACTCGCGTCCTTGGTGCCGTCAGGGGTGCCCTGGGAGACCGTCTGGCGGGCGATCTGCTTGGCCATCTCCCAGTTCACCGGGCCGCCCTCGTACGAGAGCATCTGGCCCAGCTGCTGGAAGGCGGCGCCCAGGTCGGTGGGGTTCAGCGAACCGAACATGGCAGCGAGCGGATTGTCCGCACCGGGGCCGCCGAAGCCTCCGGCCCCCGGCAGCCCGCCGAAACCGAACGGGTTGGCCGGTCCCTGACCACCACCGCTCTGCTGGTCCTTCTTCTTGCCCTCGTCGCCGTCTTCCGGCTCCTCCGGCGGAAGGCCGAATCCGAATGGGGTGTCACTCACGGGATTCCTCGGCTGGTAAGGCCGCCGGGTTTCCTCCGACGGCACGGCTGCCCGATAACACCACCCAGCGTAGACACCATGGGCGGTTCGGGCCTCGGTGCTTCGCCGACTCTCGGCCTGCGGCAGGATGGATGCCACCTGGTACGGACGCGTCACTCGCGTTCTTACTGAAGACAACCGCTGGAGACGCCCGGTGAGTTCCCCAGATCCGCAGGTTCGCGCAGCGCGAAACGAGTCAACCAGTTCCGCCACGCGCGGGCCCGTCGTCGCGGTCACCGGCGCCGCCTCCGGCATCGGCGCCCTGCTCACCGAACGGCTCGTCGCCTCCGACGAGATCAAGCAGGTCATCGCGATCGACGAGCGGCGCGGCGAGTGCGCGGGGGCGCAGTGGCACATCCTGGACGTACGGGATCCGGCCATCGCGGACAAGCTGCGGGGCGCCGACGTGGTGGTGCACCTGGCGCTCGATCTGGATCTGGAGACCGATCCCGCCGCCCGTACGGCCTACAACGTACGCGGGACGCAGACCGTGCTGACCGCGGCCGCCGCGGCCGGCGTCCACCGGGTCGTGCTGTGCACGTCCGCCATGGTGTACGGGGCGCTGCCGGACAACGAGCTGCCCCTGTCCGAGGACGCGGAGCTGCGGGCCACGGCCGAGGCCACCGGCGTCGGGGACCTCCTGGAGATCGAGCGGCTCGCCCGGCGCGCGCCGCGCGCGCACCCCGGACTCAATGTCACCGTCGTACGGCCCGCGGTGCTCGTCGGAGGCACCGACACCGCGCTGACCAGGTACTTCGAGTCGCCCCGGCTGCTCGTTGTCGCCGGCTCGCGGCCCGCCTGGCAGTTCTGCCACGTCGAGGACCTGTGCAGCGCCCTGGAGTACGCCGTCCTGGAGAAGGTCGACGGGGAACTCACGGTGGGGTGCGACGGCTGGCTGGAACAGGAGGAGGTCGAGGAACTCAGCGGGATCCGGCGGATGGAACTGCCGTCGGCTGTCGCGCTGGGCGCGGCGGCCCGGCTGCACCGGATCGGCCTGACACCGTCCCCGGCCGGGGACCTGGCGTACACGATGTACCCCTGGGTGGTCAGCGGGAGCCGGCTGCACGACGCGGGCTGGCGGCCGCAGTGGACCAACGAGGAAGTGCTCGCGGAGCTGCTGGAGGAGGTCTCCGGCAGGCACACCGTCGCCGGCCGCCGGCTGGGCCGCAAGGACGCGACGGCGGCCGGGGCCGCGGGCGCGACGGTGGCGCTGCTGGGCGCGGCGGCCGTCGTGCGCAGGGCCCGCAAGGCCCGCCGCCGGATCTGAGAGCGAGCCTTGTAGGAGGCTCCAAGCCCGCACACGCGCGTGCCGGGTGAAACGTCTGTTCCGGGTTGTCGGCGGTGTACGGCACGATGGAGGCATGGCACCCAGCAACGACCACCCCGGCGAGCAGACAGCGCAGGACCCCATCAAGCTGATCGCCGTCCGTGAGACCGCGCTCTCCCTGGACGAGGTCTTCCGGGCCGTCGGGGACGACGCCGCGGGCGGGACCGCGCTGTTCGTGGGCACCGTGCGGAACCACGACGGGGGAGCCGATGTCGACCGGCTCGGCTATTCGTGCCACCCCAGTGCCGAGGCCGAGATGCGGCGGGTCGCCGAGAAGGTCGTGGCCGGATACCCGGTGCGGGCCCTGGCCGCCGTTCACCGGGTCGGCGATCTGGCCGTCGGGGATCTCGCCGTGGTCGTCGCCGTTTCGTGTCCGCACCGGGGCGAGGCGTTCGAGGCCTGCCGGAAGCTGATCGACGATCTCAAGCACGAGGTGCCGATCTGGAAGCACCAGACCTTCTCGGACGGAACAGAGGAATGGGTGGGGGCCTGCTGAGCCCCCTCCGCCACACCCGGGTTGCGTAACCGCACCCCTGGCGTCAGCGTTCTCAGTGTGACTGGTTAATCTGCTGATCAGTCAGTTCTTGCGGTCGCTCACTGGGGTCGGGAGGTCGGCATGGGGGCGCTCCTGTGGTTGTTGATTCCGCTCATCGCAGCGATCGGAGCCGGTCTGTGGGGCAGTTGGGCCAACCGGACCCGCAAGGTTCGCGGGGACGGGCCCGAGCTCGACGGGTACGCCCGCTTCCGTGAGGCCATGGAGAAGCCGCCCTCCCGTACGTGACATGACAGAGGTGGGGCTGACGGTGCGCTGACAGGACCTTCCCGTACTGTCTTGGCATGCCACGCCGCACCGCGACGATGCTCGCCTCCACCCTGATGCTGATCGCGCTCCTGTGCGCGGGAGTCTTCATTCCCGTGCCGTACTCGGAGATGTCCCCGGGACCCACGGTCAACACGCTCGGGAACCACGACGGCGAGCCGGTGCTGCAGATCTCCGGGCGCAAGAGCTACGCGGCCGACGGCCACCTCAACATGACGACCGTGCGGGTCACCAGCGCCGACTACAAGATGAACCTCGTCGAGGCCGTCTACGGCTGGCTGGCCCACGACAGCAAGGTCGTGCCGCACGACACGCTCTACCCGGACGGCAAGACCGAGGAGCAGTCGACCCAGGAGAACGCCGAGGAGTTCAGCCAGTCCCAGGAGAGCGCCAAGGTCGCCGCCCTCAAGGAACTCG
The DNA here is from genome assembly GCF_040298885.1 of Streptomyces sp. NPDC001137. Taxonomy (NCBI): domain Bacteria; kingdom Bacillati; phylum Actinomycetota; class Actinomycetes; order Kitasatosporales; family Streptomycetaceae; genus Streptomyces; species Streptomyces sp. NPDC001137. The sequence goes on along the minus strand of NZ_JBEPBA010000013.1, from coordinate 225,556 downwards.
GCATCCCGGTGAGGAGCTGGGTGATCGTCTCGACCGTGGTCAAGGGCTCCCCGGCGCAGGGCCGGCTGCACGCCGGAGACGTGATCAAGGCCGTGGACGGTACGGCCGTGAAGCAGCCCTCCGACGTCGCCAAGCTGGTGACCAGGCACCAGCCCGGCGAGAAGGTCGACTTCACGATCGTGCCCGCCAAGGAGAAGGCGGCCGCCGAGAAGAAGAACACGACGGCGACCACGACCCGCGACGTCACGATCACGACCACCACCTCCGACGACAGCGGCAAGAAGCGCGCCATCGTCGGGATCTCCGCGGGGACCGATCACACCTTCCCGTTCACCATCGACATCAAGCTCGCCGACGTCGGCGGTCCGAGCGCCGGTCTGATGTTCGCGCTCGGCATCTACGACAAGCTCACCCCGGGCAACCTGACCGGCGGCAGGTTCGTGGCCGGCACCGGCACGATCGACGACAGCGGCAAGGTCGGCCCGATCGGCGGCATCGAGATGAAGACGGTCGGCGCGCGCGACAAGGGCGCCCAGTACTTCCTGACACCGGCCGACAACTGCAAGGCCGCCGCCAAGGACACCCCGAGCGGCCTCACCCTGGTCAAGGTGAACACCATCGAGGACGCCCTCGGCGCGCTGAAGGACATCCGCACCGGAAAGACCGCCGACCTGCCGAAGTGCACGGCCAAGTAGCCCGAAGGGCTGCGGCGGCCTACTCCTCGAAGGTCGCGGCCAGGGCCTGCGCCAGGCCCGGCACCAGGTCGGAGCCCGTGACGACCTCCGTCGGGGTGTCCTTCTCGCGCAGCCGCAGCGCCGAGTCACGGGCACCGTCGCGCAGCACCGCCACCGTCATCCGGACCTCCTGACGGTCCGGGTGCCCGGCCACCCACTTCGCCAGCCCCGCCTCGTCCAGCCCCTCCGGGACCTGGGACTCGGCCGACGGCGGCAGCATCAGCCGCTCCACGGTGAGCGCGCAGCCGGCCACCGCGTCGGGCCAGGCGATCGTCGCGAGGAACTCGTCCAGCGGCTTGCCGGCCGGGATCTCGTCCTGCTCGACCGGGGTGAGACCGGTGGTGTCGGGTTCGTCCGCAAGGCCCAGCTGGGCCGCGAGCGCGGGCTCCTGGGACCGCAGCCGAGCGGTGTCTACGAGGGCGAAGAGGCGGGCGGGCTGGTCCCAGCCGAGGCCGGAGGCGTACTCGTCGATCTCGAGTACGGCCCGGGTGAGGGGGCTCGCTGCCATGGGAGTGTTGGACATGGTCACAATCCTGCCTCGTTCATGGCCGGAATCGGGAACCGAGTAAACGGTGAGTAAGTTGCATAGGTGTGGGCCCGCGATCACGGGGGGCCACGGAGGGGCTCACGAACACGCGGGGGCCTGACGAACCGACAGCGACTTCGAGGTGCGCACCTTGGCTTTCCAGATGCCGGACCGCGGCGGAGGCCCGACGGGGCCACGGATCAGAGTGGGCCGCCCGTCCCGGCGAGTCCGGACCCTGCTGATGACACTGGGCGTCCTCGCCGTCCTCGGCATGGCGTTCACCATGTTCGCGGGCTTCTGGACGGACTGGCTCTGGTACCGCTCCGTGAAGTACTCGTCCGTCTTCACCACCACCCTGTGGACCAAGATCGGACTGTTCTTCGTCTTCGGTCTGCTGATGGCCCTCGCGGTCGGGGTCAACATCTGGCTCGCGCACCGGCTGCGGCCGCCGCTGAGCGCCATGTCCATGGAGCAGCAGAGCCTGGACCGCTACCGGATGGGCATCGCCCCGTACAAGACCTGGCTGCTGCTCGGGATCACCGCCCTGGTCGGTCTGATCGCCGGCGCCTCGGCGTCGAGCCAGTGGCGCACCTGGCTGATGTGGGTCAACGGCGTGCCCTTCCACCAGAAGGACCCGCAGTTCCACCTCGACGTGTCCTTCTACGCCTTCGACCTGCCCTGGTACCGCTTCCTGCTCGGCTTCGGCTTCGCCGCCGCGATCCTCTCCCTGATCGCCGCCGCGCTCACCCACTATCTGTACGGCGGCCTAAGGATCACCTCCCCGGGCGCGCGCGCCACCGCCGCCGCGACCGGCCACCTCTCGGTGCTGCTCGGCATCTTCGTCGCCCTGAAGGCCGTCGCCTACTGGCTCGACCGGTACGGCCTCGCGGTCAAGTCCAGCGACTTCAAGGCGACGGACAACTGGACGGGCCTCAGGTACGTCGACGCGAACGCCTATCTGCCGGCGAAGACGATCCTGTTCTGCATCGCCGTCATCTGCGCGCTGCTGTTCTTCGCCACCCTGTGGCGCCGCACCTGGCAGCTGCCCGTGATCGGCTTCGGCCTGATGGTGCTCTCGGCGATCCTCATCGGCGGGCTCTACCCCGCGATCGTCCAGAAGTTCCAGGTCCAGCCCAACGAGCAGGCCAAGGAAGCGCCGTACGTCCAGAAGAACCTCAAGGCGACGCGTGAGGCGTACGGCATCGACGACACCAAGGTGACCGACTACTCGGGGACGAGCACCACCAAGGACAAGTCGAAGCTGCGCGACGGCGTCGACGACGCGGCGAGCATCCGCATCCTGGACCCGAACATCGTCTCGCCGACCTTCCAGCAGCTCCAACAGATCAGGAACTACTACGCGTTCCCGAACAATCTGGACGTCGACCGCTACAGCAAGGACGGCAAGGAGCAGGACACCGTCATCGGTCTGCGCGAGCTGAACCTCAACGGCATCCCGAAGAACAACTGGATCAACGACCACTTCCGCTACACCCACGGCTATGGAGTGGTCGCCGCCAAGGGCACCGAGGTCCAGGACGGCCAGCCCGTCTTCACCGAGTCCGACCTGCCGTCCACGGGTGACCTCGGGAAGTACAAGCAGCAGATCTACTACGGCGAGAAGACCACCACCTACTCGATCGTCGGCGGTCCCCAGCAGGAGATCGACTACTCCGACGACAGCGGTGAGAAGACCACCAGCTACAAGGGCAACAGCGGCGTCAACCTCGCCAACCCGATCAACCGGGCCGCCTACGCGGTCGCGTTCAACGAGCCGCAGATGCTCTACTCCGGAGCGATCGGCAAGGGTTCGCGGATCCTGTACAACCGCACTCCCAAGGAGCGCGTCGAGGCGGTGGCGCCCTGGCTGACCATCGACGGCGACGCCTATCCGGCGGTGGTGCACGGCCGTATCCAGTGGATCGTCGACGCGTACACGACGACCAACGGATACCCGTACGCCTCCCGGACGACCCTCGGCGACACCACCGCCGACTCGCTGACCGCGACCAACACCAACCGTGCGGTGGTGGCCCAGCAGAACCAGGTCAACTACATCCGCAACTCGGTGAAGGCGACCGTCGACGCGTACACCGGCGAGGTCAAGCTCTACCAGTGGGACACCGCGGACCCCGTCCTGAAGACGTGGATGAAGGCCTTCCCGGGCACGGTGAAGCCGAAGCAGGACATCTCGCACGAGCTGCAGGCCCACTTCCGTTACCCGCAGGACCTGTTCAAGGTGCAGCGCGAGCTGCTCAGCCGCTACCACGTGACGGACGCGCAGACCTTCCTCACCGGCAGCGAGGTGTGGCAGGTGCCGGACGACCCGACCAACAAGTCGGGCAACGCGGTGCCGCCGTACTACCTGAGCATGAAGATGCCCGGCCAGTCCTCGCAGGCGTTCTCGCTGACGACGACCTTCACGCCGAACGGCCGGGACAACCTCAGTGCGTTCATGGCGGTCGACGCCGACGCGAGCACCAGTGACTACGGCAAGATCAGAATCCTGAAACTGCCGACGAGCACCACCGTCGACGGACCCAAACAGGTACAGAGCAAGTTCAACTCCGAACAGAACATCGCCGCGGCGATCAAGCTCCTCAAGGGCGGCGACTCCGACATCGAGTACGGCAACCTGCTGACGGTGCCGCTCGACGGAGGACTGCTCTACGTGGAGCCGGTCTACGTACGCGGTGGTGGACTCAAGTACCCCCTGCTGCGCAAGGTGTTGGTGACCTACGGAGGCAACACCGCCTTCGAGGACACCCTCGACCAGGCCCTCAACAAGGTCTTCGGAGCGGAGAGTTCGACCCCGCCGCCGTCGGACACGGGGACGACCCCGCCGCCGACGTCGAACAACCCCACGGTCCAGCAGGCGCTGAACGACGCCCAGAAGGCCTTCGACGCCGGCCAGGAAGCCCTGAAGAAGGGCGACTGGCAGGCCTACGGCCAGGCGCAGAAGGACCTCCAGGACGCCCTCAAGCGGGCCGAGGACGCGCAGTCCAAGGCCGGCGGGACGAGTGGCGGCGGCAACAAGAGCAGCAGCAGTCCCAGTCCGAGCCCGAGCGGCAGCTCCGGCAGCGGCTGATCATGCCCGCCCCGCGTCGTGGTACGGTTGCCACACAACGACGCGGGGTGGAGCAGCTCGGTAGCTCGCTGGGCTCATAACCCAGAGGTCGCAGGTTCAAATCCTGTCCCCGCTACTGCAGTCGAAGGCCCGGATCCTCAAGGATCCGGGCCTTCGTGGTGTGCGAACGCATGTGCCGGTCAGGGGGATCGTCATGCCGCCTCCGGGAGTTGGGGGAACTGTGTTTGACTTGTCTCTCTGTGGGCATGTCGACAAAACGCTGAAGTGACCTCACTGGCTGCGGTATACCAGGTGTACCCAGGTTGCAGGTGGTGCGACGATGGACGTTATGGGGGACAAGGCAACTCTGTTCGAGACAGGGCGATTTGTGCAGCCTTCCGAACCGGGCGAAGCCGGGGAGGTGGCTGAGGAGGCCGTCGAGGAAGTTCGTCAGAGGCTCGCCGCCGAGGCCGGCGATGTCGAGGCGATGAGTGTCCTCGGGGCCATGCTGCTGCGCCGTGGTGATCTCGACGGAGCCGAGCCCCATCTGCGTGCCGCCACCGCCGCGGGGGACCGCGCCGCGGCCAACAACCTGGGAGTCCTTCTCCACCAGCGGGGATACGCCGACGACGCGGCCGGCTGGTGGCGGATCGCCGCCGTCGCCGGGTCCGCGGCCGCCGCCCATGCGCTGGGCCGTCACCACCGCGAGCGCGGGGACGAGCCCGCCGCCGAGTACTGGCTGCGGCAGTCCGCCGAACAGGGGCACGCCCTGGGCGCCTACGCGCTCGCCGACCTGCTGGAGCACCGAGGGGACGGCGGAGCCGAGGACTGGATGCGGGCCGCGGCGGAGCGCGGGCACCGGGAGGCGGCGTACCGCCTGGCGCGCGCACTCGACCGCAGGGCGGCCCACCAGGGCGAGGACGGGGCCGACAACGGTGTCGCACTGCTGGCCCAGGCCGAGCAGTTCTACCGGCAGGCCGCCGCGCGCGGACACCGGCGGGCCGCGCTGCACCTCGGCGCGATCCTGGAGAAGCGCGGTGAGCTCAAGGAGGCGGGGCGCTGGTATCTGACGTCCGCCAAGGACGGCGAGGCGCGCGCCGCCTGCGCGCTGGGGTTCCTGCTGCGGGACGCCGGAGACACCGAGAGCGCCGCCGTGTGGTGGCTGAGGGCCGCGCAGGACGGGGACGGCAACGCCGCCAACGCGCTCGGCGCCCTCCACGCCGAGCGTGGGGAGACGCAGACCGCCGAGCGCTGGTACCGCGCCGCGATGGACGCCGGTGACGACAACGGCGCCTACAACCTCGGGCTGCTCTGCGCCCAGCAGGGCCGGACCGCGCAGGCCGAGCAGTGGTACCGCCGGGCCGCGTACGCCGGACACCGGGAGGCGGCGAACGCCCTGGCGATCCTGCTGCTGCAGGGCGGCGACACGACCGGCGCCGAGCCGTGGTTCTCCAAGGCCGCGGAGGCCGGGAGCGTGGACGCCGCGTTCAACCTGGGCATCCTGCACGCCGGGCGGGCCGAGGACGACATCGCGCTGCGCTGGTACGAGCGTGCCGCGGCAGCAGGGCACACCGAGGCGGCGCTCCAGGTCGGCATGGCGCGGCTGCGGGACGGGGACGAGCGGGCGGCGGAGCGGCATCTGCGCTGCGCGGCAGGAGGCGGCAGCGCGGAGGCCGCGTACCGGCTGGCGACCGTGCTGGACGCCCGGCGGCCGCCCGCGCCCGCGCATGAGCTCGGGGAGTCCGTGCACGAGAAGACCGAGTGCGAGGAGTGGTACGAGCGCGCGGCCTCCCAGGGGCACCGGCGGGCGCAGGTGCGGGTCGGGATGATGGCCGCGGCCCGCGGCGACGTGGTGGAGGCGGCGCGGTGGTACCGCGCGGCCGCCGAGGCCGGGTCCCGCAACGGCGCCTTCAACCTCGGGCTGCTGCTGGCCCGCGAGGGGAGCGAGCCGGAGGCGGCCGTGTGGTGGACACGGGCCGCCGACGCGGGGCACGGGCGGGCCGCGCTGCGGCTGGCCCTGGTCTACGCGCGTCGGGGGGAGCTCGCGGAGGGGCAGCGGTGGGCGGACCGGGCGGTGTCCCTGGGGCCGGCGGAGGTGTCGGAGCGGGCGGCGCGGTTGCGGGACGCGTTGCTGGAGGAGCTGTCGGCGTAGCGGCTGAAAATCCACACCTGCGCCGGGCCCGCCGTAAGCGATTTGCCTCTGGTCGCGGGCTTCACGTAATGTTGCGTTCACCGACGCGGGGTGGAGCAGCTCGGTAGCTCGCTGGGCTCATAACCCAGAGGTCGCAGGTTCAAATCCTGTCCCCGCTACTGAAGGCCGAGGGCCGGAATCCAGTGAATGGATTCCGGCCCTCGGTGTTTCGCTGCTCTTGGTGCTTCCGTGCTCTTGGTGCTTCCGGGCTCTGGTGTCGCAGAGGCTGGTTACGCCGCCGCGCAGTTGGGGCAGATGCCGCGGTACGTGACCTCGACGTCCGAGACCGTGAAGCCGAAGCGCTCCGTGTCGGGGAGGTCGGCGAGCGGGTTGCCGCTCGGGTGGACGTCGCGGATCGCGCCGCACTGGGCGCAGACCAGGTGGTGGTGCGGCCGGTGCGCGTTCGGGTCGTACCGCTTGGCGCGCTTGTCGGTGGAGACCTCGAGCACCTCGCCGAGGGAGACCAGCTCACCCAGCGTGTTGTAGACGGTCGCGCGGGAGATCTCGGGCAGCTTGGCGACGGCCCGGGAGTGGACCTCGTCGGCGGTCAGATGCACATGCTCGCCGTCGAGAACCTCGGCCACGACGCGCCGCTGCGCGGTCATCCGCCATCCGCGTCCGCGCAGCCGTTCCAGAAGGTCGCTCATGAAATCCAGCCTAACAGCAGGGGGACCATTTTCCGAACAGGTGTGAGTTTGGATCGCTGCTCGAATTGGACTCGGTCCAATCTGGTTTCCGGTCCCCCTGCGTGGTCAGGCGGGCACGTGCTGCCGTGCCGGTGCCCAGCAGCGGATGATGTCGCGGACGGAGACGATGCCGGCCGGCTCCCCGTGGTCAAGGACGATGAGATGGCGGAAGCCGCCGTGGGCCATGGCGCGGGCCGCCTCCTCCAGCGTCCAGGACGGGGCGGCGAAGACGACGTCGTTGGTGGTGTGGTCGTGGGCTCGCTCGGTGTCGGGGCTCTGGCCGAGGCCGATGGAGTTGAGGATGTCACGTTCGGTGAGGATGCCGATACCACCGGCGTCGGGGTCCAGGACCAGGGCCGCGCCGACCCGGCGGGCGGACATCAGGGCTGCGGCCTGGCGGAGGGTGTGGGCGGGGCCGATGGTCAGAACCACCGTGCTCATGGCGTCGCGGACGAGCATGGACTTCAGCCACCTCCAAAGGAATCCACTTGGTTCCGGCCCGGCGCCGGAGGCGCCTATGGGAACTTCACAAGTTCACAAGTGGGGGGACTCTCAGGGTCGCAGGTAAAGCGGGGGTCAACAAGAGGGCGCGTGCGGCCAATTGAGGGCGCACGCGCTCATCTGTGCTTTTGCGGGTGCTCCTCAGTAGCGCTCGTTGAGATAACCCAGCAACTCGTCGTGCAGCAGGCCGTTCGAGGCGGCCGCGTTGCCGCTGTGCGGGCCCGGGCGGCCGTCCAGGCCCGTGAAGGTGCCGCCCGCCTCGGTGACGATGATCGTGTTGGCGGCCATGTCCCACAGGGAGAGCTCCGGCTCGGCGCAGATGTCGACCGAGCCCTCGGCGACCATCATGTACGGCCAGAAGTCGCCGTACGCGCGCGTGCGCCACACCTCGCGGGTCAGGTCCAGGAAGCCGCCCAGCCGGCCCTGGTCCTCCCAGCCGGACAGGGAGGAGTACGCGAACGAGGCGTCCGACAGCTTCGCGACCCGGGAGACCTGCAGACGGGAGGCGGAGGAGAGGCTGCGGCCCGTGTAGGCGCCATGACCCTTCGCGGCCCACCAGCGGCGGCCCAGAGCGGGCGCGGAGACCACGCCGACGACGGGCTGGAAGCCGGTCTCGCCCGCCTCCATCAGGGAGATCAGGGTCGCCCACACCGGGACACCGCGTACGTAGTTCTTGGTGCCGTCGATCGGGTCGACCACCCAGCGGCGGGGGCCCGTGCCCTCCAGGCCGTACTCCTCGCCGAGGATCGCGTCGCGTGGGCGGGCGCGCTGGAGCTGGCCGCGGATGAGCTCTTCCGCCGCCTTGTCCGCCTCGCTCACCGGAGTCATGTCCGGTTTCGTCTCGACCTTGAGGTCGAGCGCCTTGAAGCGGGACATCGTTGCCGCGTCGGCGGCGTCCGCGAGGACGTGGGCGAAACGGAGATCGTCGAGGTAGTCCGGCATGGAACGAACGCTATCCGGCGAGGTCGCGGTGGGGCCACCAGGCCATGCTCACGGTTTGGCGGCACATTGCTGCCTTCGGGGGCGGCACACGGCGGCCGGGAGGCGCCCCCGCGTGCGCTCGCGAACCCTTGACAGTGCCCTTGTGCGCGTCAAATCTGGGCGCAGAGCCGCTCGCCCCAGGGAGGCGATGATGCCTGCAGCGCGGGAATCCCTACTGGACGCCGCGTACACGGCGCTGGCGCGCCGACCGTGGTCCGCCGTACGGATGGTGGACGTCGCCTCGGCCGCCGGAGTGTCCCGGCAGACCCTCTACAACGAGTTCGGCAGCAAGGAGGGGCTCGCCAGGGCACTGGTGAGAAGGGAGGCGGACGGCTATCTCGCCGGGGTCGAACGTGCGCTCGCCACGCACAGCGACGCCCGCGACCGGCTCACCGCGACCGCCGAATGGACCGCGTCGACGGCGCGCGAGAACGCACTCGTACGGGCCATGCTGACCGGCTGCTGGAGTGAACGGCTGCCCTCGCCGACGCTGTCCGCGGTGCCGTCCTCCTCGGCGGTGCCGGCGCAGCGCCGGGCGGACGGTCCGCTGCCGTCGCCCGGCGACTTCGTGGCGATGGTCCGGGACCGGGCCGTGGCGGTGCTGTCGAAGCCGGGGGCGGTCAAGTCGGACACGGCGGATCTGGCGCGCTCCTGCGAGCTGGTGGTGCGGCTGGCCCTGTCCTGTGTGGCGGCGCCGCCGGGGGAGGGCGGGGTGGCGGACCTGGTCCGCACGGCCCTGCCCCGGCAGGCGGTGTGACGGGTCGCAGGGTCGCCCGCTGCTCGAAGTGACCGGTTTCGGCGCCGACTTCGGCAGGCGAGCGGCTGTACGCGGGCCGACCGCGCGCCGGAGCGCGGCGAAGTCCCCCGGCCAGTAGGGGAGTCGGGGTCCGCCGAGGAGGGAACTGCTCGACGGGCAGTGGCTGGTGGGCGCCGGAGAACGGGAGTTGACGACTTCGGGCGGCGGTCTGCGGCCGCCCGAAGTCGTCTAGTGGGCGGATCCGGAGAGCTGGAGGCCGATCACGCCCACGATGACCAGGCTGATCGAGACCAGCTTCAGCGTCGACACCAGGTCGCCGAGGAAGACCATGCCGTAGATCGCGGTGCCCGCCGCGCCGATGCCGGTCCACACGGCGTAGGCGGGGCCGACGTCCAGCTTCCTCAGGGACAGGGTGAGCAGACCGAAACTGCCCAGGGCGAAGGCGCAGAACGCGATCGTCGGCCACAGGCGGGTGAATCCGTGGGAGAGCTTGAGGCACACGGCGAAACCCGTCTCGAGCAACCCGGCCACCACTACCAGCAGCCACGCCATGTGCTGTCCTCCCGTATGTCCGGCTCGGTGCGATTATGCACTTACCGGGCTCGGCGCCTCACAAACACCGCGGAGGTCAGTCGCCCTCCTTGCGCTCCCGCGTGGACAGCAGCCGGCGCAGCGAATAGAGCCGGGCCGGGTCGGCGTGACCCTCGGCCACCCACTCGTCCAGCGCGCAGTCCGGCTCGTCGTGACTGCACGCGCGTGGGCAGCCCTCCGTCCCCGGCTCCAGGTCGGGGAAGGCATGGATGACGCGGGACGGGTCGATGTGGGCGAGGCCGAAGGACCGCACGCCCGGCGTGTCGATCACCCAGCCGTCGTCGCCGCTGAGCGGGAGCGCCAGCGCCGAGGTGGTCGTGTGGCGGCCGCGGCCGGTCACCGCGTTCACATGGCCGGTCAGCCGCCGGCGGTCCTCCGGGACCAGCGCGTTGACCAGGGTCGTCTTGCCGACGCCCGAGTGGCCGACGAACGCCGTGATCCTGCCGTCGAGTTGCTCGCGCACGCGGTCCGCCGCGTCGCCGTTCTCCAGCTCCTCGCGGCTGGTGACGACGTAGGGGATGTCCAGATCGCCGTACAGCTCCAGGAGCTTGTCGGGCGGGGCCAGGTCCGACTTGGTCATGACCAGGAGAGGTTCCAGGCCGCCGTCGTAGGCCGCGACCAGGCAGCGGTCGATCAGGCGCGGGCGGGGTTCCGGGTCGGCCAGGGCGGTGACGATGGCGAGCTGGTCGGCGTTGGCGACGACCGCGCGTTCGTACGGGTCGTCGTCATCGGCGGTGCGGCGCAGCAGCGAGGTGCGCTCCTCGATGCGGACGATGCGCGCGAGGGTGTCCTTCTTGCCGGACAGGTCGCCGACGAGGGCCACCCGGTCGCCGACGATCGCCGCCTTCCGGCCGAGTTCGCGGGCCTTCATCGCCAGCACGATCCGGTCGTCGACCAGGCAGGTCAGACGGCCCCGGTCGACGGTGAGGACCATGCCCTCGGCGGCGTCCTCGTGCTTGGGCCGGATGTTGGTGCGCGGCCGGTTGCCCTTGCGGTTAGGGCGGCTGCGGATGTCGTCCTCGTCGGTGTGCTTGCCGTAGCGGCGCATGGCGGAAGTCCCTACGCCCCGAGCATCCCGGCCCACATGTCGGGGAAGTCCGGCAGGGTCTTCGCCGTCGTCGCCACGTTCTCGATCTGCACACCCTCGACCGCGAGGCCGATGATCGCGCCGGCCGTCGCCATACGGTGGTCCTCGTACGTGTGGAAGATCCCGCCGTGCAGCTTGCGGGGGCGGATGTGGAGGCCGTCGGCGGTCTCGGTGACGTCACCGCCGAGCTCGTTGATCTCCTTGGTGAGCGCGGCCAGCCGGTCCGTCTCGTGCAGCCGCAGATGGGCCACGCCGCGGAGGGTGGAGGGGGAGTCCGCGAGGGCCGCGACCGCGGCGATGCCCGGGGTCAGCTCGCCGACCTCGCTCAGATCCACGTCGATACCCCGGATCGCGCCCGAGCCGGTGAACTCCAGGCCGTACTCGGTCAGTTCGCAGGAACCGCCCATGTCGGTGAAGATCTCCCGCAGCTTGTCGCCGGGCTGCGTGGTGCGGGACGGCCAGTCGGGGATCACGACCTTGCCGCCGGTCACCAGGGCGGCCGCCAGGAACGGCTGCGCGTTGGACAGGTCCGGCTCGATGGTCAGGTCCCGGCCGAGCAGCGCGCCCGGCGTCACCCGCCACACATTGGGCTCGCCGCCCGACTCCGGGGTGTCCACCTGGGCGCCGACCGCGCGCAGCATGTCGACGGTCATACGGATGTGCGGCAGGGAGGGCAGGGAGCTGCCGACGTGACGGACCTCGACACCCTGGTTGAAGCGGGGGCCGGACAGCAGCAGGGCGCTCACGAACTGGGAGGACGACGAGGCGTCGATCTCCACCGGGCCGCCGTCCAGGGCGCCCCCGCCGTGCACGGTCAGCGGCAGCGCGCCGCGGCCGTCGTCGTCGATGCGCGCGCCGAGCACGCGCAGGGCGTCGATGACGCCGTTCAGGGGGCGCTCGTACGACCTCGGGTCGCCGTCGAAGCGGATGGGGCCGTCGGCGAGCGCGGCCACCGGGGGCAGGAAGCGCATCACGGTGCCGGCGTTGCCGACGTCGACCGTGGCCGGGCCGTGCAGGCCCGTGGGGAGCACCCGCCAGGTCTCGCCGGTGCCGTCGGGGCCCACGCCCTCCTCGATGCCGACACCCAGCGCCCGCAGGGCGCCCGCCATCAGCAGCGTGTCGCGGGAGCGGAGGGGGCGGCGCAGCCAGCCGGGTTCGCTTGCCAGCGCCGCCAGGACGAGGGCGCGGTTGGTGACCGACTTGGACCCCGGCACGTGGACCGTCGCGTCGACGGCTCCGCTCGCGGTGGGGGCGGGCCAGAGGGCGGTGTGTGCGGGGTTTGTGGCCATGGGGCCACTTTATAAGCAGGGGGTTGCGCAGGACGTCTTGCGTCTGCGGCGCCATCGTGGCTGTTCGCGCCCCGCGGCGGAGCCGCTGATCGAACGGCCCCGCGCCCCTGCGGGGCGGCTGGTCATTGCGCCAGCAGCCAGCGCCCTCCGCCTATCAGCGAGCACAGGCTCACCGCGTGGAACAGGAACAGCCACAGGCCCGCCGGGACATGCGTCAACCGCGACAACTGGTCCGCGTCCGAGTCCCCGGCACTCCCACGGCTCCGCTTCGCCTGCAGTTCGAACGCCGGGCGTACCCCGCCGACCAGCAGGAACCACACCACCGCATACGCGAACGCGGCCTGCACCTGCGGTCCCGCCAGCCAGGACACCAGGAGGAACGTGCCGCCGGTCAGGACCACCGTCAGGGCGCCGTACGCGTTGCGGATCATCACCAGCATGGCGACGAGCAGGGCCGTCGCCAGCCACAGCAGCAGGGTGATGTGGCCGACGGCGAGCAGGGCCGCGCCGCCCAGGCCGAGGAGCGGGGGAGCGGTGTAGCCGGCGGCCGCGGTGAGGATCATCCCCAGGCCGTGCGGCTTGCCCCGGCTGACGGTGAGGCCGCTGGTGTCGGAGTGCAGCCGTATGCCTGTCAGCCGGCGTCCGGTGACCAGGGCGATCAGGCCGTGGCCGCCCTCGTGGGCGATGGTGATGGCGTTGCGCGAGATGCGCCAGACGTTGTGCGGGACGACCACGGCCAGCGCGGCGACCAGGGTCGCGATCACCACCCAGAGGTCGGGGTCCGGCTGGCTGCCGGAGACCTGGTCCCAGAGGGAGGCCAACGAGTCGGATGCGTGGGTGTGCATGTTCGGCTGTGGCTCCCTGGAGTCGTATCGAATCTGGCAGTGTGGCACGTATGTGCGGACGGTATGCAGCGAGTCGTGGGCCCGAGGATCTCGCAGGAATCTTTGAGATCGAGAAGTGGGAACCCGAGGAGACCCTCGCGCCCGACTACAACGTGGCCCCCACCAAGGAGGTCTACGCCGTCCTGGACCGCCCTCTTAAGGACGTCGACGACCCGCGGCCGGTTCGGCAGCTGCGCAAGCTGAAGTGGGGCCTGGTGCCGAGCTGGTCGAAGACCCCCGAGGGCGGCGCCCGCATGATCAACGCCCGGGCCGAGACCGTCCATGAGAAGCCGTCGTACAAGCGGGCCTTCGTCTCCCGTCGCTGCATCATCCCCGCCGACGGCTACTACGAGTGGGTCACCGGCAAGGGCGAGCGGGACCTGGAGGTCGAGGGGAAGAAGAAGCGGCCCCGCAAGCAGCCGTACTTCGTGCTGCCCGCCGACGGGTCGGTCTTCGCCATGGCCGGGCTGTACGAGTTCTGGCGGGACAAAACACTGCCGGACGACCACCCGCAGGCCTGGTGGGTGACCTGCTCCGTGATCACGACCGAGGCGGAGAAGACACCGCTCGCCGTCGCCCCGGCAGAGGGCCCGCACGCGCTCGCCGACATCCACCCCCGGATGCCGCTGATGCTCACCCCGGACCGCTGGGACGCCTGGCTCGACCCCTCGCGCACCGACCCCGAGGACCTGCGGTCGCTGCTGGATCCGCCGCCCGCCGGGCTGATGCGCGCCTACCCCGTGTCCACCGCGGTCAGCAACGTCCGCAACAACGGGCCGGAGCTGCTGAAGGAACTCGAAGGCCCCGAAGAAGGCACACTTTTCTGATGTGACAGATCTGACAGAAGTGACACAGGACGTCGAGACCGATGCCGGTCCCGCCCGCATCACCTGGCGCCACGCCGACCGGCCGCGGCTCGTCCTCGCCGTCAGCCACGGCGCCGGCGGCGGCATCGGGGCACGGGACCTCCAGGCCCTCGCCCGGGTCCTGCCCGGACAGGGAGTGACCGTCGCCCTCGTCGAGCAGCCCTGGCGGGTGGCCGGCAAGAAGCTGGCGCCCGCCCCGAAGACGCTCGACCTCGGCTGGCGCGGGATCTGGCCCGCGCTCGCCGAGCCCGGACTGCCGGTGGTCTCGGGCGGACGGAGCGCGGGGGCCAGGGTCGCCTGTCGTACGGCCGTCGAGCTCGGCGCCCGTGCCGTCCTCGCCCTCAGTTTCCCGCTGCATCCGCCGGGCAAGCCGGAGAAGTCCCGCGCCGACGAACTGCTGGGCTCCGGGGTGCCCACCCTCGTCGTACAGGGCGGGAACGACCCCTTCGGACGGCCCGAGGAGTTCCCGAAAGGGGCGTACGAGCTGGTCGAGGTCCCGTACGGCGATCACGGGTTCGCCGTGCCCAAGCGGGCGGAGATCACCCAGGAGCAGGCGCTGGAGATCATCACGGACGGCGTCACGCGGTGGACCGCGTCACTCGGGTGACGGCGGGGAATGCCGCGAGGACGGCCACTGTTGAGGCGGACAGAAGTGCTGGAGACCAGCACCGATCGTCGTAGGAGAGGAAGTCCGCCGCATGGGTTCGACCATCTGCCCGAGCCGCAGCAGCCGCACTGACCTGGACTGGACGGTGCTGACTGCGGCCAAGACCACCCCTATTCGAGGGGCGGCGGGGACGGGTCGTCGTCTATCCTCCGATTCTGGCGACACCGGTTTCGGTGCTGCCCGGAATCTTGAGGAGGTGGGTCCGGTCACTGGGATCGACGCAGGGACCGACAACGGCCAGGCGGAGCTGCCCGAGGGCCAGGGCATCAGCGCGGAGTCGACCGCGGAGCGCAGCGCGCGCTTCGAGCGGGACGCGCTCGAATTCCTCGACCAGATGTACTCGGCCGCCCTGCGCATGACGCGCAACCCTGCCGACGCCGAGGACCTGGTGCAGGAGACGTACGCGAAGGCGTACGCGTCCTTCCACCAGTTCCGCGAAGGCACCAATCTCAAGGCGTGGCTGTACCGGATCCTCACCAACACCTTCATCAACTCGTACCGCAAGAAGCAGCGTGAACCCCAGCGCTCCGCGGCCGAGGAGATCGAGGACTGGCAGCTCGCCCGCGCCGAGTCGCACATGTCGACCGGTCTGCGCTCCGCGGAGTCGCAGGCGCTCGACCACCTGCCCGACTCGGACGTGAAGGAAGCACTCCAGGCGATCCCCGAGGAATTCCGCATCGCCGTCTACCTCGCCGATGTCGAGGGCTTTGCGTACAAGGAGATCGCGGACATCATGGGGACACCCATCGGTACGGTGATGTCCCGGCTGCACCGGGGCCGCCGTCAACTGCGCGGCATGCTCGAGGACTACGCGCGCGAGCGCGGACTGGTCCCGGCCGGCGCCGGAGAGTCGGACGAAGCGAAAGGCTCGGGCTCATGAGCTGCGGAGAGCCGCACGAGACGGACTGCAGTGAGGTCCTCGACCATCTCTACGAGTTCCTCGACAGTGAGATGCCGGACGTCGATCGCGACAAGTTCAAGCAGCACTTCACGGAGTGCTCGCCGTGCCTGGAGAAGTACGGCCTGGAGCAGGCCGTGAAGAAGCTGGTCAAGCGGTGCTGCGGCCATGACGACGTACCGAGCGACCTGCGCGCCAAGGTCCTGGGGCGGCTGGACCTGATCCGCTCCGGACAGGCCGTCCCCGAGCACGACATCACCGCGACCCCGCAGGAGTCCTGAACTCCCCCGGACCTTCGTCCGGAATGCCTGGAACGGGCTGTCGTCACTCGAACGTGCTAATCCGCGGTTCATAAGCCCGCGGACTCCCCTCGGCCCGCCCTAGTCTCCTCAGCCGGAGCAGGTTTCGGCCGGAAGGGGCGTGATGGAGGCGGTTCCGGCACGGGCACGCGCGTACGTCGCCTGTACGGTCCTCGGGGCGCTGCTCTGTCTGCTTCCGCTGCTCGCCGTCCACACCTCCTGGCGGGCGGTCGCCCTGCTCGCCCTGCTGTACGCGGGCTGCGAGCAGGCCGCCGCCCGATGGCGCTTTGCCGGAACGTTCTACCCCGTACTGCTTGCCGGTGCCTTTCTGTTGCCGCCCCCGGCCGCCGCCCTGGTGGCGCTGCCGGGGGCGCTGCTGTCCCGGGTCGACCAGCGGCCGCGCCGGCTGCGGCGGAGCTGGCGCGCCGCCCAGCTGGTGCTCGGCGTGTGGGCCGCGGGCCGGGTGCACTGGTCGCTGGGCGGGCGGGACGCGGTCGTCGCCTCCGACTTCCCGTACGCACTCGTGCCCGCGGGCGCCGCGGTGCTGGCCTTCTGCCTGGTGCTGACCACCCTCGACGGCGGGATCCGCGCGCTGGCCGAGCGGGTGCCGGTACGCCGGGCCTGGCGGGGGCTGTTCGTACGGTCCCTCGCGCCCGTGGTGGTGCACGGTCTCGCCGGGCTGATGATGGCTGTCCTGTGGCGCAGCCCGTACGGGCCCGTCGCCGCGCTGCTGGTGCTACTGCCGATGTGTGTGTCCTGGTGGGTGTTCACGCAGTACCACCGGGAGCGCGCCGCCCACCGGGCGACGATCCGGGCGCTGGTGCAGGCCGTCGACATCAAGGACGAGTACACGCGCGGCCACAGCGAACGGGTCGGCCAGGCCTCCATGATGATCGCCCGGGAACTCGGCATGGACGACGAGCGCGTCGAGGTCCTCCGGTTCGCCGGGATCCTGCACGACGTGGGCAAACTCGGCGTCCCCACACGGCTGTTGAGGAAGGACGGGCCGCTGACGCCCGAGGAACGCCGGGTGATCGAGCTGCATCCCGAGTACGGCCACGAAATGGTGCGCGGAATCGGTTTTCTGGGCGAGGCCAGGGCCGCCGTACTCCACCATCACGAACGCCTTGACGGCAGCGGATATCCGTACGGGCTGCGCGGAAGCCAGATCCCCGAGTCGGCGCGGGTGGTGGCCGTCGCGGACGCCTTCGACGCGATGACGTCCACGCGGTGCTACCGGCGCGCCCGGCCGGTCCCGGCCGCCCTGGAGGAGCTGGAGCGGTGCGCCGGGGCGCAGTTCGACCCCCGCATGGTCGCGGCGCTGGCGCAGGCGCTCGGCCGCTGCGGCTGGCATCCCACGGTCACCGCGGAGGAGCAACCCCACGTGCCCGCACCCGCAGCGGCCGTCTCCAGCCGACCGGGGGCCCGCGGGTGAGCGCCCGGTGGCCGCGGTGGAGCGCCCCTGCGTGCCCGTGCCCGCCGGGGTTGTCTCCGGTGGGCCGGGGGCGTGGGGATGGGCCGGGGCCCTGGGGTCGGGGCCCGGTGGTCGCGGCGGAGCGTCCCTGCCCGCCCGTGCCCGCCGAGGCCGTTCCAGTCCGCAGGCGGCCTGGGGACGGGCGCCCGGCTGCCGTGGCGGGGCGCCCTGTGTGCCCGTGCCCGCCGGGGTTGTCTCCAGTGGGCCGGGGACCTGGGGATGGGCGCCTGGCAGTCGTGGCGGGGCGCCCTGTGTGCCCGTGCCCGCCGGGGTTGTCTCCAGTGGGCCGGGGACCTGGGGATGGGCGCCTGGCAGTCGTGGCGGAGCGTCGCTGCCTGCCCGTGCCCGCCGCGGGTGTCTCCAGTCGGCCGGGAGGTCACGGATGAGCGCCCGGTGGTCGCGGCGGCGCAGCTCTGCCTGTGAGCGCCCGGTGGTCGGGGCTGAGCAGCCCCGTCCGCCCCGGCGTGGGGAGGCCGTTTCCAGTAGGCGCGGAGGGCTCGGATGAGCGGCCGGCCACCGCTCACGCTCGTCATCCACGCCTGCGCCGGCCTTCTCGCCGTCGGCTCCCTCGCCGTCACCCACCGGGCCGGACTGGAGGAGCGCTCCACGGCCCTCGCCTTCGGTCTGCTCGTCACCATCGGTGAGCTCAGCCGCTGGACCGGCGCCCGGGTCAGGGAGGCCGCGCCGCTCGGGGCCGCGGGCGCGATGTCGTACGCCCTGCTCGGGGAGAACGCCGGGCAGCCCACCCACCACGGCGTCACCCAGGTCGTCGCCGTCGTCCTCGCCGCCGCCCTCATCGGCAGCGTGCCGCACATCGCCCGCGGACGCGGGCCCGTGCTCGACCATCTCGCGCGGCGCGTGCTCACCGTCGGGTTCGCCGCCGTCTGCTTCCAACCCCTGTACAACCGGGGGGCGTTCGGCGAATGGCACGGCCCCGCCTACGCCCTGCTGCTCCTCGCCCTCCTCGCGCTCACCGCACTGTGCGACGCCGTGCTCGCCGCCGCACTCGCCCACTCCCGTACCCGGTGGCCCTTCGGCCCGCTGCTGCGGGACGAGCTGCACGCCCTCCTCGGCATCGGCTCCGCCGTGTGCGCCACGGGCGCCGTGATGGCTCTCGCGGTCGCCGTCGTCGGGCTGTGGGCGCTGCCCGTGTTCTCGCTGCCGCTGCTGCTGACCCAGCTGTCCTTCAAGCGGTACGCGGCCGTGCGGACCACCTACCGGCAGACCATCACCTCCCTCGCCCGCGCCACCGAGATCGCCGGGTACACGCCCGCCGGGCACGCCCGCCGGGTGGCCGCCCTCAGCCGTGCCGTCGGTCGCGACCTCGGACTCACCCGTCCCGAACTGACGGTGCTGGAGTACGCCGCCCTCATGCACGACATCGGCCAGCTCAGCCTGGTCGACCCGGTACCGGCGGGCGCCACCGCCGGCCTGCCCGCGGCCGAGCAGCGCCGTATCGCCCTGCTCGGCGGGGCCGTCGTACGTCAGACCGGGGTCGACTCGGCGGTCGCCGTGGTCGTCGAGCGGCAGGCCGACCCCTACCGGGAGCAGCCCCTTGCCGCCCGGATCGTGCGGGCCGTCAACGCCTACGACGAGAAAGCACGCGACGCGGGGCCCGGCGGGCCCCTGACGGCGCTGGAGGAGCTGCGGCTGGCCACCGCCGGGGACTATGCGCCCGAAGTGGTGGAATCGCTGGCCCGGGTCCTCGCACGGGACTGTCTGACCCTGCCCGCGGCTGGGTAACCCATGGGTAATGAGCGCCCTTCCAGCCGTACGTGGTTGGATGCGAATGAGAGGGTGTGTCCGGGGGCAGCACTAGCCAGCCCACTCCACGGAACTGGCAGGGAATCGTGAGGATCTTCGGCAAGGGACGGCACCGGCCCTCCGCCTCCTGGCGGCAGGCCACCGACCGGGCTTTCACGCTGATCGGCGACGGCCGGTACGAGGACGCGGGCGCTCTGCTGACACGTGCCGCCGACCTGGAGCCCTGGCTCTCCGAGTCCTGGTTCAACCTCGCCCTGCTGCACAAGTTCCGGCACGACTGGGAGCAGGCACGCGCGGCAGGCCTGCGGGCCGTCGCGCTGCTCGACCGGGAGACCGGCGCCCCCGACTGGTGGAACGTCGGCATCGCGGCCACCGCCCTGCAGGACTGGCCGCTGGCCCGGCGGGCCTGGCAGGCGTACGGGCTGCGGGTGCCGGGGGCTGCCGCGGCGAACGGCGAGCCCGTCGGCATGGAGCTCGGCAGCGCTGCCGTACGGCTGTCCCCGGAGGGGGAGGCCGAGGTGGTGTGGGGGCGGCGGCTGGACCCCGCGCGGATGGAGGTCCTGTCCATTCCGCTGCCGTCCTCCGGTCGGCGGTGGGGTGAGGTCGTGCTGCACGACGGGGTGCCCCACGGGGAGCGGACGACCGCCGCCGGGCATGCCTACCCGGTGTTCGACGAGATCGAGCTGTGGGCGCCGTCGCCCGTGCCTACGTGGGTGGTGCTGCTTGAAGCCGCCACCGAGGCGGACCGGGATGCTTTGGAGCAGCTGGCTGCGGATGCCGGTTTTGCGGCGGAGGACTGGTCGTCGTCCGTGCGGCTGCTGTGTCGGATGTGCTCCGAGTCGCGGATGCCCTCCGATGAGGGTGATGGGGAGCATCTTGACCCCCATGACCACAGTGAGCCCGGGCATCCCGGTCCGTTGGGGCATCGGACCGATGGGCAGTTGTGGGTGCCTGAGCGGGAGTGTGGGGTGGCTGCTCCGGCTTCCCTGGTCAGGGGGCTGTTGGACGGGTGGGTCGCCGACAGCCCTGACTCCCGGGACTGGCGGGATCTCGAAGAGGTCTGTTAGCGCCTTTGCCGGGTGCGGGTTCGTTGTGGCTGGTCGCGCCCACGCGGCGGAGCCGCATATCGACACAGTCCCGCGCCCCTTGCGGGGCGCTTCCCCGTACCCTGTATCAGCAGCGAACCCCGGTTTTTGAGGAAGGCATACGTCGGCATGGCGCAGCAGGACACCGAAAAGCAGCACGCGGGCGTGCTCCCCGTCGACGACGAGGGCTTCGTCATCGACACCGAGGAGACCGAGGAGCGCGAGAACGCCTGGCGGGCGGCCGGGACCTCGCGGCCCATCACGGTCGTCGGGAACCCGGTGCTGCACAAGGAGTGCAAGGACGTCACCGAGTTCGGCGAGGAGCTGCAGCAGCTGGTCGCGGACATGTTCGCCTCGCAGCGCACCGCCGAGGGCGTGGGCCTGGCCGCCAACCAGATCGGCGTCGACCTGAAGGTCTTCGTCTACGACTGCGGTGACGACGAGGGCGTCCGGCACGTCGGTGTCGTCTGCAACCCCAAGCTGGTCGACCTGCCCGCCGAGCGGCGCCGTCTGGACGACAGCAACGAGGGCTGCCTGTCCGTGCCCACCGCGTACGCACCGCTCGCCCGTCCCGACTACGCCGAGGTGACCGGCCAGGACGAGAAGGGCAACCCGATCAAGGTCCGCGGCACCGGCTACTTCGCCCGCTGCCTGCAGCACGAGACCGACCACCTGTACGGCTACCTGTACATCGACCGCCTGTCCAAGCGTGAGCGCAAGGACGCGCTCAGGCAGATGGCCGAGAACGAGCCGCGCTACCCCGTCGTCGCGAACGACTGAGGCGCCCGGCGAGGGTCAGGCGGCCGCCTCGGGGCCCCTGAAGGTGCGCCGGTAGGCGTTCGGGGTCGTCCCGATCGCCTGGACGAACTGGTGGCGCAGCGCCGCCGCGTTGCCGAACCCCGCCCGGCCCGCGATCGCGTCCACCGTCTCGTCCGTGCCCTCCAGCAACCGCTGGGCCAGCAGCACGCGTTGGCGCAGGATCCACCGGTAGGGCGTCGTCCCCGTCTCCTGCTGGAAGCGGCGGGCGAAGGTGCGCGGCGACATGTGGGCGCGGTCGGCGAGCTGCTCGACCGTGACGTCCTCGTCGAGGTGCCGCTCCATCCACACCAGCACCTCGGCGACCGTGTCGCCGTGCGAGCGGGGCAGCGGGCGCTCGATGTACTGGGCCTGCCCGCCGTCCCGGTGCGGCGGCACCACCATCCGCCGGGCGATCTTGTTGGCGACCTCCGGGCCCTGTTCCTTGCGGACGATGTGCAGACAGGCGTCGATGCCTGCCGCGGTGCCCGCCGAGGTGATCACCGGATCCTCGTCCACGTACAGGACGTCGGGCTCGACCGTCAGCCGCGGGTACGCCCGCGCCAGCTCCTCCGCGTGGTGCCAGTGGACGGCACAGCGCCGGCCGTCGAGCAGCCCGGCCGCGGCGACCACGAAGACTCCGGAGCAGACGCTGAGGATCCGTGCGCCCCGGCCGGCCGCGCGCCGCAGCGCGTCAAGGAGCTCGGGCGGGAACTCCCGGGTCTCGAAGCAGGCGCCGGCCGGCACGGCGATGAGATCGGCCTCCTCCAGCCGCTCCAGACCGTGCTCGACGTTCATGGAGAAGCCCGCGCGCGTGCTCAGCACCGGGCCCTCTGCCGAGGCGACCGCGAAGTCGTAGACGGGCAGCCCGTCGTCGCTGCGGTCGGTGCCGAACACCTCGCAGACGACGGCCAGTTCGAAGGGGTTCACGCCGTCCAGGACGACGGCGGCGACGTTCTGCAGCATGCCACCAGTGTGCCTCGGCATTGGCAGTTTTTCGAGGGTCTACGGCAGTCCTGCCACTGTTTGTCAGGAGCTATCGGCGCGACAGTGGTGTCCATGGATACGGCACACCTCGAAGGACTGATCGGAATGCTGACCGTTCTCGCCCTCCTCGTTCTCCTGGTCCTCCCGTCCGTGCTCGGTATCGCGCGCGACCGGCGCATCGACCGGCAGATCCGCGAGGCCGAGCAGGCCCGCCGGCAGGCCGAGGACCGCGCCCCCGCGGGGCGTCCCGCCCGTCGGCCGCGCTACTTCACCACCACGGTGACCCACCACTCCTGAATCCCCAGGCACGAGACCCGGCCGGACTGGGCGGCGCACAGCGGCCGCGTGGACTCCAGCCGGGTCTTCCCGTCCGCCACGGCCTTGAAGGCGGCGCTCGCGTCGCCGGGTTGCAGGACGAAGCCGCTGTTGGTGGCCCGCAGGACGGAGCCGCTCGCGGTGACCGGCTTCCAGGGCCGCTTCGCGGTTCCGTCCAGGCTGATCCGGACGGTGTCGCCCACCGCCAGACAGACCGTGCGGCCGCTGTCGGCGGCGCCGAGCGTCGACGCCGTCGTACAGCCGCCCGAGGGACTCGGCGGCGGGCTCTTCTTGGGTGTGGGGGAGGACGACACGCTGTTGCTGTCGCCGCCCTTGCCGCTGTCGGTCTGGTTGCCGCAGCCGGCCAGGGCGAGGGTGAGTGCCGCGAGGGCGAGGGTCGTGTGGCGGATCGTTCGGCGCATGGGGGGCCTCCTCACCTCTGTGACGTGTGACCCCGACGTCCGGATCCACACCGGAGCCCCGGCCGCGAAGGCGGCGACCGGGGCCCGGGATCACTCAGGACGGATCGGGATCAGCTGGTCGTGACGGCGGTGTCGTCGACGACGAAGCTGGTCTGGAGCGAGGAGTCCTCGACACCGCTGAACTTCAGGGTGACGGTCGAGCCCGCGTAGGAGCTCAGGTCGAAGGACTTCTGTACGTAGCCGGAGGCGGCGTTGACGTTCGAGTACGTCGCCAGGGTGGTCGAACCGGCGCTGACCGTCAGCTTGTCGTACGCGGTGGAGCCGGTCTCCGCGGTGTCGATGTGCAGGTAGAAGGTGTAGGTCGCCTTGCAGCCGCTCGGCACGGTCACCGACTGGGACAGCGTGTCGGTGTGCGAGGAGCCGTAGCCGTCCAGCCAGGCGTAGTACGAACCGGCGTGCGCCGACTCACTGCTGGAGTTGGTGATGACCCCGCTGGACGCGGTCCAGGTGGTGTTGCCCGACTCGAAGCCGGGGTTGCCGAGGAGCTGCGTGGAGGAGCAGGTGCCGCCGCTGGAGCCGACCGTCCAGCTGAAGGAGGTCGAGCCGGAGGCGCCGGTGGAGTCCTTGGCGGTGACGGTGACCTGGTAGGTGCCGGCGGTGGACGCCGTACCGGAGATCAGGCCGCTGGAGCTGCTGATCGACAGCCCGGTCGGCAGGCCGCTCGCGCTGTAGGTGAGCGTCGCGCCCGCGCTGTCGCTCGCGCTGATCTGAAGGCTGACGGAGCTGCCGGTCGTCGTCGACTGGCTGCCCGGGTTGGTGACGGTCACCGTGTTGCCGGAGGCGCTGCCCGAGGTGAAGGCGGTGGTGCCGTTCGGGGTGCCCCAGCCGGTCGGGCCGTCGTAGCCGGTCTGAGCGGTGCAGAAGTAGGACGTGGAGCAGGAGCCGTTGTTGCCGCTGGTCACGTCGTACAGGTTGCTGGTGTGGCTGTAGGGGTACTTCGCCGGGTAGTCGCTGGAGCCGGGGGCGCCGGCCAGGGCGTACACGCCGGCGATGATCGGCGCCGAGGCGCTGGTGCCGCCGTAGACCGCCCAGCCGGAACCGCCGTACGTGTCGTAGACCGCGACGCCGGTGGCCGGGTCGGCGACGGCGGAGACGTCGGCCTCCATGCGCTTGCTGCAGCCGGTGTCCGTCTGCCAGCTCGGCTTCGGGTCGTAGGCGGAGCAGCCGGATCCGGTGCCCTCGGTGGAGTTGGTGTGCCACACCGACTCGGTCCAGCCGCGGGAGTTGGAGGACGTGGACAGGGCCGTACCGCCGACCGCCGTCACGTACTGCGAGGTCGCCGGGTACTCGGCGCCGTAGGCGGAGTCGCCCGCGGAGACGGTGATCGCGACACCCGGGTGCTTGAAGTACGAGGTGTCCTCGCTGGTCTGGGAGGAGGACTCGGAGCCGCCCCAGCTGTTGGAGACGAACTTCGCGCCGAGCGAGACGGCCTCGTTCTCGGCGATGCCGAGGTCGGTGTCGTTGGCGGAGTTGGCCTCGACGAGGATGATGTTGCAGTTCGGGCAGACCGCGCTGACCATGTCGAGGTCCAGCGCCTCTTCACCGGCCCAGCCGGTGTCGTTGCTGGGCAGCGAGGTCGTGGAACCGGTCTGGCTGACCTGCTTGAAGCAGCCGTTGGCCTTGGTGCACGAGGACAGGCCGTACGTCGAGCGGTAAGTGGCCAGGTCCGACTCGGCGTTGGGGTCGTTGTAGGCGTCCACCACGGCAACCGTCAGGCCTGAGCCGCCCGTTGACGGCAGGTTGTAGGCGCTGTGCAGGTTGGCCGGGGAGAGGCCGGAGGGAGCGGCGGCGGCGACCGCGGAGGCCAGCCGCTGCTTGATGTCGGTACGGCGCTGGGCGAAGCAGGACGCGTGGCCGGGGGCGGCGGTGGCGCACAGGTGCTGGGTCGGCACCTTCTGGCCGGCCTTGCCGGTCGAGTGGAACGTCTGCCGCTCGGGGGAGGTGAGGGCCTTGGCGTTCTGGGCGGTCCGCGTGGGGTGCGTCGCCGCGGGTGCCGCATGGGCCGGTGCGGCCACGAGGCCGGCGAGGCCGAGAGCGAGGGCGGGTATGGCGGTGGCCAGGAGTCTTCGCAGGCTCCGTCTGGGCTTTTCACGCATGGGGGTACTGCCTCCGTCGTTGGAGTGGGGTTCTCGACGCTGGTGGCAGGCCTGTGACGCGCGTAGCGGCGGCGGTGCGCGATGCCGTCATGGGCATGACACTTGGAACATCCTGGGCCGGTGTTGTGTGTACATGGCAGGACGGCCAGAAAGTAGCCGGAGGCGAGGAGCCCGGAACAGATGGGCCGGAAGAACTTTGCCGCTCCGTGGGAGGTCCATGGCCGTCCGATGGATGCCCTATGGACGCTCCATGGACGAGTCCCGGTGGGGCCAGTCCAGCACGGTGAGTTCCGGCCATTGCCCGCGCCAGCGCGCGGCCTTCGCTTCGTATACGGAACGCGGGGCGAGCACGGGGTTCGGCCGCACGAGGAGGTTGAAGACGTCGGAGAGGCCGTGCGGTGCGTAGACCCGCCACCGGCCGCCGGCCTCCAGCCGTACGCCCAGGCAGCAGGTCGTGGCGGCGAAGCCGTCGATCGCCGCCTCGGTGGAGTCGTACGGCGGGCACGGCACCCCGAACCTGTCCTCGTACCAGAGGTGCACGCGTGCCTCGTTGCGGATCTCGACCTCGGCCGGGAGACCCGCGAAGATCTCCCGGCCGGCCTTGATCACTGCGTCCTCGGCCTCCCAGGACAGGTCGTCGGCGTCGAAGTAGAAGACGTCGTAGTCCTTGATGCCGGCGGTGGGCGGCCGGTCGGTGACGACGTTCCAGACGGTCTGGAAGAGGCACCCGGCGGTGAGGTACCAGCCGGGCAGCGCCATCGTCGCGGTCCGCTCCAGCACCTCGGTCAGGACGCTGTTGCGGGACAACACCGCGCGCAGGGAGTCGAGTTGGTCATCGAGAGGGAGACGGCTGATCACCCTCCTGGCTTACCACAGGCGGGGCCTGCCGCAGCCGGGAGCGGTCAGAAGTCCTCGTCCAGGTCGACCGTGCCCTCGACCGCCACCTGGTACGCCGAAGGGCGGCGTTCGAAGAAGTTGGTGAGTTCCTGGACGCCCTGCAACTCCATGAAGGAGAAGGGGTTTTCGGAGCCGTACACCGGGGCGAAGCCGAGGCGGGTGAGGCGCTGGTCGGCGACGCATTCCAGGTACTGGCGCATCGACTCGGTGTTCATGCCGGGCAGACCGTCCCCGCACAGGTCGCGCCCGAACTGCAGCTCGGCCTCGACGGCTTCCCGCAGCATGTCCGTCACCTGCTGCTCGAGCTGGTCGTCGAAGAGGTCCGGCTCCTCCTTGCGGACGGTGTCGACCACGTCGAACGCGAAGCTCATGTGCATCGTCTCGTCGCGGAAGACCCAGTTGGTGCCGGTGGCCAGACCGTGCAGCAGGCCCCGGCTGCGGAACCAGTAGACGTACGCGAAAGCACCGTAGAAGAACAGGCCCTCGATGCAGGCGGCGAAGCAGATCAGGTTGAGCAGGAAGCGGCGGCGGTCGGCCTTGGACTCCAGGCGGTCGAGGCTGTCCACCGAGTCCATCCACTTGAAGCAGAACTGGGCCTTCTCGCGGATGGAGGGGATGTTCTCGACGGCCGCGAAGGCGGCGGCGCGGTCCTCCGGGTCGGGCAGATAGGTGTCCAGGAGGGTCAGATAGAACTGGACGTGGACCGCCTCCTCGAACAGCTGGCGGCTCAGATAGAGCCGCGCCTCCGGGGAGTTGATGTGCTTGTACAGGGTCAGCACCAGGTTGTTCGCCACGATCGAGTCGCCCGTCGCGAAGAAGGCGACCAGGCGGCCGATCAGGTGCTGCTCGGCGGGCGTGAGCTTCGCGAGGTCGGCCACGTCCGAGTGGAGGTCGACCTCCTCCACGGTCCAGGTGTTCTTGATGGCGTCCCGGTAGCGCTCGTAGAAGTCCGGGTAGCGCATGGGGCGCAGGGTCAGCTCGAAGCCCGGGTCGAGGAGATTGGCGTTACGGGTGGTCATTACTGGCAGGCCTCGCAGGACTCGGGGTTTTCCAGGGAGCAGGCGACCGCTTCGGGGTCGGCTGCTTGCTGCACGGGGACGGTCGCCCGGGCGGCTCGGGCGATCCGCGTCGCCGGGCGGGAGCGCAGGTAGTACGTCGTCTTCAGGCCCTGCTTCCAGGCGTACGCGTACATCGAGGAGAGCTTGCCGATGGTCGGCGTCTCCAGGAACAGGTTCAGGGACTGGGACTGGTCCAGGAACGGGGTGCGGGCGGCGGCCATGTCGATGAGCCCGCGCTGCGGGATCTCCCACGCCGTGCGGTACAGGGCGCGTACGTCGGCCGGGATCCAGGCGAAGTCCTGCACCGAGCCGTTCGACTCGCGCAGCGCCTCACGGGTGCGGGCGTCCCAGACGCCGAGCTCCTTGAGGTCCTTCACCAGGTAGGAGTTGACCTGGAGGAACTCGCCGGAGAGGGTCTCGCGCTTGAAGAGGTTGGAGACCTGCGGCTCGATGCACTCGTACGCGCCCGCGATCGACGCGATGGTGGCGGTGGGGGCGATCGCGAGGAGGAGCGAGTTGCGCATGCCGACGGCGGCGATGCGTTCCCTGAGGGCCGCCCAGCGCTCCGGCCAGGTGAGTTCGGTGTCGTAGTGGTCGGGGTGCAGGACACCGCGGGCCGTGCGGGTCTTCTCCCAGGCGGGCAGTGGACCGCTCCGCTCGGCGAGGTCGGCGGAGGCCTCGTAGGCGGCGAGCATGATGCGCTCGGCGATCCGGGTGGACAGGGCCTTCGCCTCCGGTGAGTCGAAGGGCAGGCGCAGCTTGAAGAAGACGTCCTGGAGGCCCATCGCGCCCAGGCCCACGGGGCGCCAGCGGGCGTTCGAACGGCCCGCCTGCTCGGTGGGGTAGAAGTTGATGTCGACCACGCGGTCCAGGAAGGTCACGGCCGTGCGGACCGTCTCGTCCAGCCGTTCCCAGTCGATGTCCCCATCGGCCACGAACGCGCCGAGGTTGACCGAGCCCAGGTTGCAGACCGCCGTCTCGCCGTCGTTCGTGACCTCCAGGATCTCGGTGCAGAGGTTGGAGGAGTGGACGACATGGCCCGGCTCGGCGGTCTGGTTGGCGGTGCGGTTGGCGGCGTCCTTGAAGGTCATCCAGCCGTTGCCGGTCTGCGCGAGGGTGCGCATCATGCGGCCGTAGAGGTCACGGGCGGGGATGGTCTTCTTCGCGAGCCCCGCGTCCTCTGCCTTGCGGTAGGCGGCGTCGAACTCCTGGCCCCACAGGTCCACCAGCTCCGGCACGTCCGCCGGGGAGAACAGGGACCACTGCTCGTCGGCGTTCACGCGGCGCATGAACTCGTCCGGGACCCAGTGCGCGAGGTTCAGGTTGTGCGTACGGCGGGCGTCCTCACCGGTGTTGTCGCGCAGCTCCAGGAACTCCTCGATGTCGGAGTGCCAGGTCTCCAGGTAGACGGCGGCCGCGCCCTTGCGCCGGCCGCCCTGGTTCACGGCGGCGACCGAGGCGTCGAGGGTCTTCAGGAACGGGACGATGCCGTTGGAGTGGCCGTTGGTGCCGCGGATCAGGGAGCCGCGGGCGCGGATGCGGCTGTACGACAGGCCGATGCCGCCGGCGTGCTTCGAGAGGCGGGCGACCTGGTGGTAGCGGTCGTAGATGGAGTCCAGCTCGTCCAGCGGGGAGTCGAGGAGGTAGCAGGACGACATCTGGGGGTGCCGGGTGCCGGAGTTGAAGAGGGTGGGGGAGGACGGGAGGTAGTCGAGGCGGCTCATGAGCCGGTAGAGGGCCGCGACTTCCTCGAGTGCGCGTGTGGTGTCGTCCTCGGCCAGTCCGCTCGCCACCCTCAGCATGAAGTGCTGGGGCGTCTCGACGACCTTTCGGGTGATGGGATGCCGGAGCAGATAGCGGCTGTGCAGGGTGCGCAGGCCGAAGTAGCCGAAACGGTCATCGGCCTGAGGGTCGATGAGCGCGTCGAGGCGGTCGGCGTGGACCCGTACGAACTCCGCCGTGCGATCGGCGATGAGGCCCTCGCGGTGCCCGACGGCGACGGACTCGGTGAAGGACCTGACGCCCTGGGAGGCGGCCTCGGCGGCGATGCCGATCGTCAGCAGCCGGGCGGCCAGCTGCGAGTAGGCGGGGTCCTCGGAGATGAGGCCGGCGGCCGCCTCCGTGGCCAGTTCGCGCAGCTCCGTCTCGTCCGCGCGGGCGGACCGGCCGCGCAGCGCGGCGGCGGCGACCCGGCCGGGGTCGGCGTCGGGGAGGTCGGCGGTCAGCTCGGTCAGGGTCCGCAGCAGCGCGGCCCCCAGGCCGTCGTCGGCCACGGCGGCGCTGGCTGAAACCGGGTCTGCTGGCGCGATGGTCACGTGAGGCTCTCCCTCGCTCGGCACGGGGGCCTTGCGGAGGGCAGGGGGCAGTCACGAGCGCGCACGGCGTCGCGTCCACCGGCCCACTCCACGAGGCCCGGACGTCGAAGCACCCGGGCCACGGCGGCCGGGCGCACTGTCGGCAGGTCCTCGGACTGACGCCCATATGTGTGCGAACACGTATGGGTACACCGTTGCGGGACAGTTCCGGATTCGCACCGGATTCCCCTGCGGCGACAGCGAGCATGAGCATACATCTTGTGCCGGGTGTGGGTAGCACCCCCATATGTTGTGTCGCGGCGACTTCGGAGCGTGTCAGAGCGTCAACTCATAGGCGAGGAGGGTGAAGTCCTGACCCGGGATGGGCTTCCAGTCGCGCTCGGGGGCGCGGACGAAGCCGGCGCGTTCGTAGATGCGATGGGCGGCGTGCATGACCGGCTGGGTGCACAGGACGATGCCGGTGCGCTCCGCGGCTCTTGCCCGGTCGATGCAGGCGCGTACGAGGGCTTCTCCGGCGCCTCGGCCACGGGCTGCCCGGTCGACGGCGAGCATGCGTATCTCGGCCTCTCCCGGGCCGGCCAGATCCGCCATGGGGCCGGTGGACGGGACGTAGGTGACGCCGCCGACCGGCCGGCCGCCCAGGTCGGCCGCCAGCACCTCGGCCGCCGCCGCCCGCTTGGCGACGTCCCTCAACTCGGCGAGATACCAGTCGCTTTCGCCGAAGGTGAGCAGACCGTCCTGGAGATAGGCCTGGGCGGTGATCTCGCCGAGGACCTCGTACTCGCCGGGTTCCGCCTGTCTGATCACGATGTCCATGGTCCCGAGTGTGCCGGACGGGTACGACAACGGGCCGCCGGATTTCTCCGACGGCCCGCCGATCGCCGTAACCGCTAGTGGGACGCGCCCGCAGTCGCCGGGGGCAGCTCCACCTGGACGCCCGGGTCGCCCGCGTCCGCCGTGTAGTCCCCCGGCTTCGTCTCGTCGACGCCCTCGGGGGCCTTCAGGGCCTTCAGGACGAAGGTGAGCACCACCGCGACCACCGCGTTCAGGACGAACGCCGTCAGGCCGATGTAGCCCATCTCGCCGAGGCCCGGGATGTTCGCGTTGGAGCCGCCGAAGTGCTTCTGGCCCGGGTTGGTCGGGGAGGCGACACCGTAGGCGGCCAGCGTGCCGTAGACCATGCCGACCGCCCAGCCCGCGAGCAGCGCCCAGCGGTGGAACCAGCGCGTGAACAGGCCGCCGACCAGGGCCGGGAAGGTCTGCAGGATCCAGATGCCGCCCAGCAGCTGGAAGTTGATCGCGACCGTCTTGTCCATCGTCAGGACGAAGACCAGGGCACCCACCTTCACCAGCAGCGAGACGATCTTGGAGACCTTGGTCTCCTGCTCCGCCGTCGCGTCGGGCTTGATGAAGTCCTTGTAGATGTTGCGGGTGAAGAGGTTCGCGGCCGCGATGGACATGATCGCCGCGGGGACGAGCGCGCCGATGCCGATCGCGGCGAACGCCACGCCCGCGAACCAGCTCGGGAACATGTTCTCGAACAGCTGCGGAATGGCCAGCTGACCGTTGGTGACCTTGACCCCGGCCGCGATCGCCATGAAACCGAGCAGCGCGAGCAGGCCCAGCATCAGCGAGTACAGCGGAAGGATGGTGGTGTTGCGGCGGATCACGTCACGGCTCTTCGAGGACAGCGTCGCGGTGATCGAGTGCGGGTACATGAACAGCGCGAGCGCGGAGCCCAGCGCCAGCGTGGCGTACGTCCACTGGTTCGCCGCGGCCGGGACGAGTCCGCCCGCGCCGGCCGCCGCGTACTTCCCGCCCGCCTTGGAGAAGATCTCGTCGAACCCGCCCAGCTTGATCGGGATGTAGATGATCGCGACGGCGATGACGATGTAGATCAGCGCGTCCTTGACGAACGCGATCAGCGCGGGGGCGCGCAGGCCCGAGGAGTACGTGTAGGCCGCCAGCACACCGAAGGCGATCAGCAACGGCAGGTCCTTCACGAACCAGTTGGAGTTCGCGCTGCCGCCGACGCCCATCACGTCGAGGACGGCCTGGATGCCCACCAGCTGCAGCGCGATGTACGGCATCGTCGCCAGGATGCCGGTCACGGCCACCGCCAGCGACAGCCCCTTCGAGCCGAAGCGGCCGCGCACGAAGTCCGAGGTGGTCACGTACCCGTGCCGGTGCGAGACCGACCACAGCCGGGGCAGGAACGTGAAGATCAGGGGGTACACCAGGATCGTGTAGGGCACGGCGAAGAAGCCGGCCGCGCCCGCCGCGTAGATCGCCGCGGGTACGGCGACGAAGGTGTACGCCGTGTACAGGTCGCCGCCGAGCAGGAACCAGGTGATCCAGGTGCCGAACGACCGTCCGCCCAGGCCCCATTCGTCGAGGCTCTGCTCGTTCTCGGCCTTGCGCCAGCGCGCGGCCAGGAAGCCCATGACCGTGACGGCCAGGAAGAAGAAGATGAAGACGCCGAGCGCGACGCCGTTCACGCCGGTCTTCACTTGCTGCCTCCCCGGCGTGCCCGCTGGTCGCGCTGCCACAGCTTGTACGCGGTCATGGTCAGCGCCGTGGAGATCAGTACCCACAGCATCTGGTACCAGTAGAAGAACGGGATGCCACCGAGCGCAGGGTCGGTCTTGGCGTAGGAGCCGACCCACAGCATCGCCACGAAGGGCGCGACGAGGCAGATGGCGATGACGACGCGGACCGGTGTCACCACCGGGGGTCTCACTTCTGGCGTTTCAGACATACCGCGACTCCGTCCCCTCACTGATCACCTGTGTAACGCGCAGGCAATCTAGGTCACGCTGTTACGGGTGCGGAAGACCTCGTCCGCATATCGGTATGTCGATTCCGTGAAGGTCCGACATCGGTGCGACATCGCTGTCAGCAGCAGCGGAAACCCTGCCGAGGATCCGCCTCCTGACGGTCCGTCCGCATCCGCTCGAACTCACGCCGGGACGGCACCCGCGCGCCCGGAAGGGTCTTGCGCAGATGCGCGACATAACGGTCGTACGCCGACTCGTCCGTCAGCTCCCGCACGTACCAGCGCACCCCCCTAATCGCCCGGCGCAGCAGTACCGACGGCAGCACGGCGCTCCTCCTCCTTCTCCTCCCGGGTCGCGATCAGCCCCGCCGGGGCGGTGATCCTCGACTCGACGTACGGCGACTCGCTCAGCGAGGAGAGCGCCGGCCGGCGGATGTGCCGGACGCAGACCCGCAGGGCGTCCGCGATCACCACGACGATCAGGACGGCCAGAACCGCCGAAAGGACGCCGTCCACCGTCGAGTTGGTGACCACGGTGTGCATGTCGTCCATGTTCTTGGCGGGCGGCAGCACCTTCCCGGCGTCGATCGCGTCCTGGAACACGGACCGCTGCTTGAAGAACCCGACCTTGGGGTCGCTGGAGAACACCTTCTGGTAGCTGGCCGTCAAGGTCACGGTCGCGTCCCAGGCCAGCGGAATCCCGGTGATCCAGGCCCACTTGAGGCGCCCCGACTTCACCAGCAGGGTCGTGCAGACCGCCAGCGCGACCGCGGCCAGCAGCTGGTTGGAGATGCCGAAGATCGGGAACAGCTGGTTGATGCCGCCGAGGGGCTCGTGCACGCCCACCCACAGGAAGTACCCCCACAGCGCGCACACGGCCGCGCTGGTGAGGACCAGGCCCGGCTTCCAGCTCACGTTCCTGAACGGCCGGACGACGTTGCCCAGCATGTCCTGCAGCATGAACCGGCCCACCCGCGTACCGGCGTCCAGCGCGGTCAGGATGAACAGCGCCTCGAACATGATCGCGAAGTGGTACCAGAAGGCCCTGAGGCTCCCGCCGGTGACCTTGGAGAAGATCTCCGAGACACCGATGGCGAGCGTGGGCGCGCCGCCGGTGCGGGAGAGCAGGCTGGACTCCTCGACGTTCTTCGCCGCCTGGGCGAGGTCGGCCGGTGAGATGTGATAGCCCCAACCGGTCACCACCTGGGAGGCGTTCTGCACGGTGGTGCCGATAGCGCCGGACGGTGCGTTCATCGCGAAGTACAGCCCCGGGTCGATGATGCTCGCCGCCACCAGCGCCATGATCGCGACCGACGACTCCATCAGCATGGAGCCGTAGCCGATCATCCGGACCTGCGTCTCCTTCTGGATCATCTTCGGCGTCGTACCGGAGGAGATCAGCGAGTGGAAGCCCGACAGGGCGCCGCAGGCGATGGTGATGAAGACGAAGGGGAACAGGGACCCGGCGAAGACCGGGCCGTCGCCGCGCGAGGCGAAGTCCGTCACCGCGTCCATCTTCAGCGTCGGCAGCGCGATGACCACGCCCAGCGCGAGCAGCGCGATCGTGCCGATCTTCATGAAGGTGGACAGGTAGTCGCGGGGCGCGAGCAGCATCCACACCGGCAGGATCGAGGCGATGAAGCCGTACGCCACCAGCCAGACGACCAGGGTCGAGGGCGCGAGGGTGAACGTGCCGGCCCAGGACGACTCGGCGACCCAGCGGCCCGCGACCAGCGCGAGCAGCAGCAGCGCCACCCCGATCAGGGACACCTCGGCGACCCGGCCGGGGCGAAGTACCCGCAGATAGAAGCCCATCAGCAAGGCGATCGGGATGGTCATCGCGATGGAGAAGGTGCCCCACGGCGAGGAGGCGAGCGCGTTGACGATGACCAGCGCCAGCACCCCGAGCAGGATGATCATGATGGCGAAGGCCGCGATCAGCGCGGCGGCACCGCCGAAGGGGCCGATCTCCTCGCGGGCCATCTGGCCGAGCGACCGCCCGTCGCGGCGCGTGGAGAAGAACAGCACCACCATGTCCTGGACCGCGCCCGCGAAGACCACGCCGGCGATGATCCAGATCGTGCCGGGCAGATAGCCCATCTGCGCGGCAAGCACCGGACCGACCAGGGGCCCGGCGCCGGCGATCGCCGCGAAGTGGTGGCCGAGCAGGACGCGGCGGTCGGTGGGGTGGAAGTCGATGCCGTTGTCGAGGCGTTCGGCCGGGGTGGCCCGGGTGCCGTCGACCTTGAGCACCTTGTACGCGATGAACTTCGCGTAGAAGCGGTAGGCGATCGCGTAGGTGCCGAGGGCGGCGGCGACCATCCAGGCGGCGGAGACGTTCTCGCCCCGGGAGAGCGCGAGCACGGACCAGCCCGCCGCTCCGACCAGGGCGACGAGGGTCCAGATGACGATGGAGCGGACGTTCGCGGTACGCACGAGGCGGTCCTCCCGTCCAGACGGAGTCGGGAGGACCGTAGAACAGGAGTCGCGCCGGCGCTACACCGCGTGCAGTACTACGGCGACTCAGTCCTGAGGGCGCTTCAGCCGGGCCACGAACTTGTAGCGGTCCCCCCGGTACACCGACCGCACCCACTCCACCGGCTCGCCCGTCTTGTCGTACGAGTGGCGGGAGAGCATCAGCATCGGCAGGCCCACGTCCGTGCCGAGCAGGCCCGCCTCGCGCGGGGTGGCCAGTGAGGTCTCGATGGTCTCCTCGGCCTCGGCGAGATGGACGTCGTAGACCTCGGCCAACGCCGTGTAGAGGGACGTGTACTTGACCAGTGAGCGGCGCAGCGCCGGGAAGCGCTTCGCGCTCAGGTGGGTCGTCTCGATGGCCATCGGCTCGGCGTTGGCCATGCGGAGGCGTTCGATACGGAGCACCCGGCCGCCGGCCGTGATGTCGAGGAGCTCGGCGAGGCGGTCGTCGGCGGTGATGTAGCCGATGTCCAGCAGCTGCGAGGTGGGCTCCAGGCCCTGGGCGCGCATGTCCTCGGTGTACGAGGTGAGTTGCAGCGCCTGGGACACCTTCGGCTTGGCCACGAAGGTGCCCTTGCCCTGGATGCGTTCGAGGCGGCCCTCGACGACCAGCTCCTGCAGCGCCTGCCGCACCGTCGTGCGCGAGGTGTCGAACTCGGCGGCGAGGGTGCGCTCGGGCGGTACCGGAGTGCCGGGGGACTGTGTCTCCGTCATGTCGAGCAGGTGTTTCTTCAGGCGGTAGTACTTGGGCACGCGAGCGGTACGGACACCTGCCCCGCCGTCGGTCTCCGCACTGCTGACGTCGCTGCTCATGCTCTGCCTTCCCGGCTCCGGATGCGGGTCACTTCGTGATCCCTTCTGTATACCGTCGCCAGCTCTTTTGGTCTAGTCCACGGAGGGCCCAGTGGTCTAGCGGACGAGAGTACTCCGGCACCGCTGATTTCGCTGCCTTCTTACTTAAAGGTTCCTGTATATGTAGCTCGCATAACAGCTGGTCAGAGCCGTTTCGAGCACTCTTGACAGGCTTCCTGGTCTGGTCCAAGCTCCCGGTACTGGTCTACACCATTGGTTCAGGTCCCGGCGCATGAGCGGGGAGGTGTGGGCATCCCTGAGGAGGGTGGCGTGAAGCGCAAGCTCATAGCCGCGATCGGTATCGCGGGCATGATGGTCTCCATCGCGGCGTGTGGCAGCAACGACGGCAAGGGTTCTTCCAACAGCGGCGCGGACGCCAAGGAGCTGACTGTCTGGCTCACCGTCGACGCCCAGAACAACTGGCCGAACCTGGTGAAGGCCGCCGACGCGGCCGTCCAGAAGAAGCACCCCGGTATCAAGATCAACCACGAGTACTACGGCTGGCCGGACAAGAACACCAAGCTGGACGCGGTCCTCGCCACCGACAAGGCCCCCGACGTGGTCGAGATGGGCAACACCGAGATGCTGGGCTACATGGTCAAGGGCGCCTTCGCCCCCCTGGACCCGGCGAAGTTCAGCAACTCCGCCGCCTGGCTGGACGGCCTCAAGGCCTCGGTGACGTACGGCGGCAAGACCTACGGCGTGCCGTACTACGCGGGCGGCCGGGTCGGCAACTGGCGCAAGGACGTCTTCGCCGCGGCGGGCGTCAAGTCCACGCCGAAGACGTACGCCGAGCTCACCGCCGACCTCGACAAGGTGCAGAAGAAGGAGGGGGACAAGTTCTCCGCCTGGTACCAGCCCACCCGTGACTGGTACGCGGCCATGTCCTTCGTCTACGACGCCGGTGGCTCCATCGCCAAGGAGGAGGGCGGCCAGTGGAAGGCCAACCTCTCCTCGCCCGAGTCGGTCAAGGGCCTCACCGAGTTCAAGAACGTCATCGACAAGTACATGCACGGCGACAAGACCAAGGACGAGTCCGACCGTTACATCGTCTACGGCCAGGGCAAGTCCGGCATGATCTTCGGTGCCGCCTGGGAGGGCGCGACCGCCGCCGACCCGAAGAACGACAAGACCGGCAAGCTCAAGGACAACCTCGAGAACTTCGTGGTCCCCGGCCCGTCCGGCAAGAACCTCCCGGTCTTCCTGGGCGGTTCCGACCTCGCCGTCCCGGTCAAGTCCAAGGCGCAGGCCGTCGCCGCCGAGTGGATCAACGCGTTCACCGGCCCCTCCGGCCAGAAGGGCCTGATGGCCAAGGGCAACCTGCCCAACAACAAGACCGACCTCGCGACCCTGAAGAACGACCCCGCGACGGCGGTCCCGGCCACCGCGGCCGAGTCCAACTGGTTCGTCCCGATGGCACCCGGCTGGGGCCAGGTCGAGAAGGCGCAGATCCTGCAGACCATGCTGCAGACCATCGGCACCGGCAAGAAGTCGGTCGAGGCCGCCGCCAAGGACGCGGACGCCGCGATCGACAAGGTCATCAACACCAAGTGACCTGCAAGCGGGGTTCCGCCCGGGCGGAACCCCGCTCTCCGTACGACCTGAGGGACCGCTGAGGAGCGCGCGATGAGTGCCGCAGACACGACCACCCCTGCCAAGGTGCCGCCGCCGCGGCAGGCGCCGCCACCGCCGCCGGTCGCGGGGAACCCACGCAGAGCCCGGACTTCGAGCGGCGCGACCACCCCCTGGGTGCTGCTCGCCCCCTGTCTGCTGATCCTGGGCCTGGTACTCGGCTATCCGCTGGTCCGCCTGGTCACCCTGTCCTTCCAGAAGTTCGGCCAGTCCCAGCTGTGGGGCTTCCAGCCGGCCGAGTGGGTCGGGTTCGACAACTTCACCGGGGTGCTGGGCGACGGCGAGTTCTGGCAGGTCGTGCTGCGCACGATCGTCTTCGCGGCCGGTTCCGTCGTTTTCACGATGGTGCTGGGCATGCTGATCGCCCTGCTGCTGCAGCGGGTCTCCGGCTGGATGAAGACGCTGGTCAACATCGTGCTGGTGGCCAGCTGGGGCATGCCGATCATCGTCGCCACCACCGTCTTCAAGTGGCTGTTCGACGCCGACTACGGCATCCTCAACGCCCTGCTCAGCAAGGTCCCCGGCGTCGAGATGATCGGCCACAACTGGTTCGCCAGCGGCCCGCAGGGCCTGGCCGTGATCATGCTCCTGGTGGTCTGGGGAGCCGTTCCCTTCGTCGTCATCACCCTCAGCGCCGGCCTCACCCAGGTCCCCGCCGAACTGGAGGAGGCGGCCCGCCTCGACGGCGCCGGCTCCTGGGGCGTCTTCCGTTACGTCACCCTGCCCGTCCTCAAGCCGATCATCGTGATGCTCACGACCCTGTCGGTCATCTGGGACATGGGCGTCTTCCCGCAGGTCTTCGTGATGCGAAACGGCCATCCCGAGCAGGAGTTTCAGCTCCTGACCACCTACTCGTACGACCGTGCCTTCGTGGTCAACGACTATGCGCAGGGCTCCGCGATCGCCCTGATCACCGTGGTGCTGCTGCTCGGCGTGGTCGCCGTGTACATGCGCCAGATGCTGAAGATCGGAGAGGTCGAATGAGCGCGATCACCACCGGGCGGCCCGCGACCACGGACGGCCGGCCCCGGAAGACCAAGGCCGGCTGGAACCTCCTCGGCCTCCTGGTCTTCCTCACCGCCGGCTTCCCCGTCTACTGGATGCTCAACACGGCCATCAAGCCGGCCAAGGACACCATCGACCCCGACCCGAGCCTGTTCCCGACCGGTTTCACCCTCGACAACTTCCGCCGGGCGCTGGCCATCGCGGACTTCTGGGGCCCGGTCGGCCGCAGCCTGATCGTGTCCCTCTCGGTGGTGGCGATCGGCATCGTCGTCGGCCTGCTGGCGGCGCTCGCCATCTCCCGGTTCGCCTTCCGCGGCCGCAAGATCGTGATCGTCGGCATCCTCGCGGTCCAGATGGTCCCGCTGGTCGCCATGATCATCCCGATCTTCCTGCTCCTCAACGACCTGGAGCAGTACGACAAGCTCTCGGGCCTGATCATCACGTATCTGACCTTCATCCTCCCCTTCACCGTGTGGACGCTGCGCGGCTTCATCGTCAACATCCCGAAGGAGCTGGAAGAGGCGGCGATGGTCGACGGTTGCAGCCGCACGGGCGCCTTCATCCGGGTCGTCTTCCCGCTCCTGGCCCCCGGCATGGTCGCGACCTCCGTCTACGGCTTCATCCAGGCCTGGAACGAATACCTCTACGCCCTGATGCTGCTCAGCCAGGAGCACCAGACCGCGACCGTCTGGCTCGGCAACTTCACCACCAAGCACGGCACCGAATACGCCCCGATGATGGCCGGAGCCACGATGATGGCCGTGCCGATCGTCGCCCTGTTCCTCCTCGTCCAGCGCAAGATGGCCGCGGGCCTGACCGCCGGCGCAGTGAAGGGATAACGCCACCCGATGACGACAATCGCCAGCGGCACAGACACCCTGACGCGCGACGCCCTCACCGTCCTCCAGCCCGGCTTCACGGGAACGACGGCCCCCGACTGGCTGCTGCGCCGCCTCGGTGAAGGACTCGCCTCCGTGGGCCTCTTCGGCCGCAACATCGCTTCCCCCGAACAACTCGCGGCCCTCACCGCCCAGTTGCGCGCCGAACGCGACGACGTCCTCGTCGCCATCGACGAGGAGGGCGGCGACGTCACCCGGCTCGAGGTCCGCACCGGCTCCTCCTTCCCCGGCAACAACGCGCTGGGCGCGGTGGACGACGTGGAGCTGACGCGGCAGGTGGCCACGGAACTCGGCCGCCGCCTCGCAGCCTGCGGCGTCAACCTCAACTGGGCTCCCTCGGCCGACGTGAACTCCAACCCGTCCAACCCCGTGATCGGCGTCCGCTCCTTCGGCGCCGACACCGACCTGGTCGCCCGGCACACGGCTGCCTATGTCACCGGCCTGCAGTCCGCCGGGGTCGCCGCCTGCACCAAGCACTTCCCGGGCCACGGCGACACCGCCGTCGACTCCCATCACGCACTCCCGCGCATCGACGTGGACACATCGGTGCTCCAGAACCGCGAACTGACCCCCTTCCGCGCGGCGATCGCGGCCGGCACCCGCGCGGTGATGAGCGCGCACATCCTGATCCCCGCCCTGGACCCGGACCGGCCGGCGACCCTCTCGCCGCACGCGCTCACGGAGTTGCTCCGCGGTGAACTCGGCTACGACGGCCTCATCGTCACCGACGGCATGGAGATGCAGGCCATCGCCGGTACGTACGGCATCGAGCGCGGCAGCGTCCTCGCCGTGGCCGCCGGCGCCGACGCGATCTGCGTGGGCGGCGGCCTCGCCGACGACGAGACGGTACGGCGCCTGCGCGACGCCCTCGTCTCCGCGGTCCGCGCCGGCGAACTCCCCGAGGAACGCCTGGCGGACGCGGCGGAACGGGTCCGGGCGCTGGCCCGCTGGACCGCCGCCGCGGCGGCCGCGGACACGGAACGCACCCCCGACACCGAAGTGGGCCTCCGCGCAGCCCGCCGCGCCCTGAGGACGACCGCGGCGGAGCCCTTCACCCCGCTGACCGAACCGCCCTACGTCGCCGCCCTCACCCCCGTCGCCAACATCGCGGTCGGCGACGAGACCCCCTGGGGCGTCGCGGCGGAACTCTTCCGCCTCCTGCCCGGCACGGAGACGGGCACCTTCGCCGGCGAGGACGCGGCCCGCACCGCCCTGGCCGCGGCCGGCTCCCGCCGCATCGTGGCCGTGGTCCGCGACGAACACCGCCACCCCTGGATGACATCCGCCCTCGACACCCTGCTGTCGGCCCGCCCCGACACGATCGTGGTCGAGATGGGCCTCCCCCAGGCCACCCCCCGAGGCGCCCTCCACATCGCCACGCACGGCGCGGCCCGGGTGTGCGGCAGGGCGGCGGCGGAGGTCATTGCGGGGGTGTAGCGACTACGACGAGTCAGGCGCCGGTCCTTTCAAGGGATCGGCGCCTGCACGTTTTCAGGGGCGCGGGGCTGTATTGATGTGCGGCTCCGCCGCGTGGGCGCGAGCAACCCACCACGACCCGCAGCCCGAAGATCACAGATCCCGGCAGACGAAACCGCCCTAAATCCCCTGCCAGTCGGGCTTGTTGGCAAACGTGTGCCGGAAGTAGTCCGCGAACTTCAGCTTGGAAGCCGCCCCCTCATCGACGACAACCGTCGCATGCGGATGCAACTGCAATGCCGAAGCAGGACACACCGCGGCCACCGGCCCCTCGACAGTGGCGGCGACCGCGTCGGCCTTCCCCTCGCCGGTGGCGAGCAGCACCAGATGCCGTGCCTCCAGGATCGTCCCGATCCCCTGAGTGATCACGTGATGCGGCACCTGCTCGATGTCCCCGTCGAAGAACCGCGCATTGTCCACCCGGGTCTGCTCGGTCAGCGTCTTGATCCGGGTCCGCGAGGCCAGCGAGGAGCACGGCTCATTGAACCCGATGTGCCCGTCGGTCCCGATCCCGAGCAACTGCAGATCCACCCCGCCGGCCTCGGCCAGCGCCCTGTCGTACGCGGCGCACGCCAACTGCACGTCCTCGGCCGTCCCGTCGGGACCCATGAACGCGTCCATCCCGATCCCGAGCGGCTCCAGCACCTCGCGCCCGAGCACCGAGCGATACGACTCCGGATGCTCGGCCGGCAGCCCCACATACTCGTCGAGCTGCGCGATCCGCGCCCGCGAGGTGTCCACGGCACCGGAGCGCACCTTGGCCGCGAGCGCCTCGTAGACGGGCAGCGGGGTGGAGCCGGTGGCCACACCGAGCAGCGCCGCCGGCTTGCGCCTCAGAAGCTGCGCCATGGCCTCGGCGATGAGCTCGCCGCCCGACTTGGCGTCCGGAACTATGACAACTTCCACGCTGGCCTGCCGATCTGAAGAAACGGTCTGGAGAGGGGGGCTCAACCGGCACCCGGAACGGGCTGTGTGGTTTAGACCAATCTAACAGAGCCGCCCCTTGTGGCCCAGGTCGAGCGGGGTCATCGTCTTTCCATGCGGAGGACAGGCGCCATTCGCCGTGGGGGAGTGGAATGGGGGCGGCGCCGCCCCGCGCAGCACCCCGCAGCACTCCGCAACCGACCCGCAAGGAGCCCACCATGACCGCCGCGACACCGGACCCCCGGACCGACGTCCCGGGCCGGATCATGGCCCGTGAGATGGCCGAGCAGCCCGCCGTGCTGCGCCGCATCCTGGAGGAGGGCGCCCCCGGCATCCGGCAGGTGGCCCAGGAGATCGCCGCCCGCAAACCCCGCTTCGTCCTGCTGACCGCCCGCGGCACCTCCGACAATGCCGCCCTCTACGCCAAGTACCTCCTGGAGATCCGCCTCGGCCTGCCCTGCG
Source organism: Streptomyces sp. NPDC001137 (assembly GCF_040298885.1). Classification (NCBI taxonomy): domain Bacteria; kingdom Bacillati; phylum Actinomycetota; class Actinomycetes; order Kitasatosporales; family Streptomycetaceae; genus Streptomyces; species Streptomyces sp. NPDC001137. The sequence continues at coordinate 183,763 of NZ_JBEPBA010000013.1, read as the reverse complement.
GCCTGACCTCGATGTCCACCACCACCGCGTACGGCGCGCGCCCGGACCTCACCGACGTCCTCGTCGTCACCGTCAGCCAGTCCGGCGGCTCCCCGGACCTGGTGGCCTCCACCCGCGCCGCCCGCGAGGCGGGCGCGATCACCCTCGCCGTGACCAACAACCCCGGCTCACCGCTGGCCGGCGTCTCCGAGTACCACGTCGACATCATGGCCGGGCCGGAGAAGGCCCTCCCCGCGACCAAGACCTATACGGCCTCCCTCCTCGCTCTCTACCTCTTCGTCGAAGGCCTGCGCGGCGGCGACGGCGCCCCCGCGAAGGTACTGCCGGACCTCGCCCAGCAGTTGCTGGCCCGGCAGGACGAGGTCCGCGCCCTCGCCGCCCGCTACCGCTTCGCCGAACGCATGGTGATCACCTCTCGCGGCTACGGCTACCCCACGGCCAAGGAAGCCGCCCTCAAGCTCATGGAGACCAGCTACATCCCCGCCCTCTCCTACTCCGGCGCCGACCTCCTGCACGGCCCCCTCGCCATGGTCGACAACGTCTCCCCGGTCATCGCGGTCGTCACCGACGGCAAGGGTGGCGAGGCCCTCCAGCCCGTCCTCGACCGGTTGCGCGGCCGTGGTGCCGACCTGTTCGTCCTCGGACCCGGCAACCAGGTCGAGCAGGCGTCCGCCGGCTTCGTCCTGCCCACCGAGGGCGTGGCCGAGGAGGTCCAGCCGATCCTGGAGATCATCCCGCTCCAGCTGCTGGCCCACGAGATCACCATCGCCCGCGGCCAGGACCCGGACGCCCCGCGCGCGCTGGCGAAGGTGACCGAGACCCACTGAGCCTGTGGACGGCCGCCGGCCGAGTCCTGTCCGCGGGCGGCCGCCACCGGCCTCGTAGGAACCCTTACGTCAGCGAACCCCCCGTCGCGTCCACCCAGCTTCCCGTCACCCACCGGCCGGCGTCCGAGGCCAGGAACGCCACCACGTCGGCGACGTCGGCCGGCTCGCCGACCCGGCCCAGCGCGGAGAGCCCCGCCCCCCACTCCCACGCGCCCGGGCTGCCGTGCAGAACCTCGTACGTGTTGTCCGTGTCTATGAGTCCCGGCGCCACCGAGTTCACGGTGATGCCCCGGGGCCCCAGCACCTTGGACAGGTCGCGCGAGAGAACGTCCAGCGCGCCCTTGGTCATCGAGTACGCCATGTTGTGCGGCATCGCGGCGCTCCTGGCCAGCCCCGACGAGATGTTGACGACCCGGCCCCCGTCCCGCAGGCGCGCCGCGCCCTGTTGGACGAGGAAGAACGGCGCCTTCACGTTCACCGCGAAGAGCTTGTCGTACTCCTCCTCGTCCATCTCCTCGATCGGCCGCGACTTCCCGATCCCCGCGTTGTTCACCAGGATGTCCAGCCCGTCCGCATGCCGGTCGAACTCCGCCCACAGGGCGTCCACGTCCCCCGGCAGTCCCAGCTCCACCCCGATCGCGAACGCCGAGCCGCCCGCCGCCTCGATCGCGGCCACTGTCGCCTTCGCCGCCGCCTCGTTCCTCCCGTAATGGACCGCGACCCGAGCCCCCTCGCGCCCCAGCCGCTCGGCGATTCCGCGCCCGATCCCCCTGCTCGCCCCCGTGACGAGTGCGGTCCTGCCAGCAAGCACACCCATGTCGGCGCCCCTCTCACGCAATATCTAGCGGTCGCTACAAAAAGACCGTACAGCAGCCCGCCGACATTTCTCTAGCGCCCCCTATACAATTCACTCCATGGTGGGCAGTGAGGACACGAAGGCAAAGACGCAGGCCGCATCCAAGCCCCGCGGCCGCCCTCGCTCCTTCGACCGCGAGACCGCGCTGGAGAAGGCGGTCATGGCCTTCTGGGAGCACGGATACGAGGCGACCTCCGTCTCAGACCTGACCCGCGTCATGGGCATCGGTGCGCCGAGCCTGTACGCGGCCTTCGGTGACAAGCGTGCGCTGTTCGACGAGGTCGTGACCGTGTACGGCGCCCGCTACGGCTCCTTCGCCGACCGGGCCCTTGCCGAGGAGCCCACCGCCCGCGCGGCCGTGGAGCGGATGCTGCGGGAGGCCGCCGCCGAGTACACGGCCCCCGGCCGACCCCACGGCTGCCTCATCATCCACGCGGCCACGAACTGCACGAGCCCCGAGGTCGAGGCGTCACTGCGCGAGCGGCGCAATGCCAACATCGCCGCCCTCGAGAGTCGTCTGAGGGCCGACATCGCATCGGGGGAGCTGCCGCCCGGCACCGATGCCGCCGCACTCGCCCGGCACACCGGCGCCATCATCCAGGGCATGTCCCAGCAGGCGCGGGACGGCGCGAGCCGTGAGGAGCTGGAGGCGCTCGCGGAAATTGCCATGTCCATCTGGCCCCGCACATGAACCCACACGGGTTAGGCTGCGTGGTGAACGCCAGGGCGTTCGACCAGTCGTAGCAGCCGCAGAACTGACAACAACAAACAGGCTCCAACGCATGGACACAGGTAGTGGTCTAGTCCACAATGCGTAAAGAGCGTGTACGCACGAGCTTCCGTCTTCCCCGCACAGGAAGACGGACGGAGGATCCGGAGCTCTCTGCCCTGACTGCCCCGGCTCCTCATCCTTCGGCCATCCGGGACCGCACACCCCGCGGCCGATATTGCTCCGGGCTGCGGTGCCGGGAGGGTTGAGGGTCCCTCCCAGGCGCCGCGGCCCGCGGGTGTTTCCAGGGCCCGTACGGACCTCCGGTCGTATTTAGGACCTGCACATACCCCCAGGTACGCTCACACACGTGCCCTCCATGAACGAACTGGTCCGCCAGCACACCGCCCTCGACGACTCCGACCTCGAGTGGCTCCATCTGCTGGTCTCGGAGTGGCAGCTGCTGTCCGACCTCTCCTTCGCCGACCTGGTCCTGTGGGTCCCCACCCGCGACGGCACGCGCTATGTCTCCGTCGCCCAGATGCGCCCCAACACCGGCCCCACCTCCTACCAGGACGACATGGTCGGCCACCTCGTCCCACGCGGCCGCCGGCCCATGCTGGACGCGGCGCTGGACGAGGGCCGGATCGTGCGCGAGGGCGACCCCGAGTGGCGCGAGGAGGTCCCCGTCCGGGTCGAGTCGATCCCCGTACGACGGGACGGTCGCGTCCTCGGTGTCATCGCGCGCAACACCAACCTCCTGACCGTACGCACCCCGAGCCGCCTCGAGCTGACGTATCTGCAGAGCGCCTCGGACCTGGCGCAGATGATCGCGGCCGGCTCCTTCCCGTTCGCGAACCAGCAGATGGACATGGATGCCGCGCCGCGCGTCGGCGACGGACTGATCCGCCTCGACGCGGACGGCCTCGTCCAGTACGCCTCCCCGAACGCGCTGTCGGCCTACCACCGCATGGGCCTCGCCTCCGATCTCGTCGGCCAGCACCTCGGCAAGACCACCGCCGAACTCGCCCCGACCCGCGGGCCGGTGGACGAGGCGCTCTCCAAGGTGGCCAGCGGCTGGGCGCCCCGCGAGTTCGAGATCGAGGCCAGGGACGGGGTCATCCAGTTCCGCGCGATCCCGCTCAAGCCCAAGGGCACCCGTATCGGTTCGCTGGTCCTGCTCCGTGACGTCACCGAACTGCGCCGCCGCGAGCGCGAGTTGATCACCAAGGACGCGACCATCCGGGAGATCCACCACCGGGTGAAGAACAACCTCCAGACGGTCGCGGCCCTGCTGCGCCTGCAGGCCCGGCGCATCGAGTCCGACCGTGGCCGGGAGGCCCTGGAGGAGGCCGTCCGCCGCGTGGGATCGATCGCGATCGTGCACGAGACGCTCTCCCAGAACCTGGACGAGCGTGTGGAGTTCGACGAGATCGCCGACCGGGTGCTGGCCATGGTCGCCGAGATCTCGCCGGGCAAGGTCACCGGCCGGCGCAGCGGCCGCTTCGGCATCCTGGACGCCGAAGTGGCCACCCCGCTCTCCATGGTCCTGACGGAAATCCTGCAGAACGCTCTCGAACACGGCTTCCGCGAGGGTGACACCGGCACGGTCGAGGTCTCCGCGGTCCGCGGCGGCACGACAAAGGAGGCCCGCCTGCTGGTCACCGTCCAGGACGACGGCGTCGGTCTGCCCGAGGGCTTCGACCCGCACACCGCCGGCAACCTGGGTCTGCAGATCGTACGGACCCTGGTGGAGGGGGAGTTGGGCGGCACGTTCGACATGGTCCCGGCACCGGAGCGGGGGACCCGGGTGATCCTGGACGTTCCGGTGCGGGCCAACAAGTAGCCCCGTACGGCGGACATCCGTGGACAGCAAGAAGCCCCGGACCGTTCCCAGGTCCGGGGCTGAAATGCTCGTTGCCAGCTTGTGCTGCGCATCGGGGGTACTGCGCGCTGCGGCTCGGGGGCGGGAGATGCGTACTCGCTGTACGCGCCGCCAAGCTCAGGCTGTTGCGGGGCGGGTTGTCAGGCGGAGGCCTGACGGGCCCGGTTGCGGGCGGCACGGCGCTTCATGGCGCGACGCTCGTCCTCGCTGAGACCACCCCAGACGCCGGAGTCCTGGCCGGACTCGAGCGCCCACTGCAGGCACTGCTCCATGACGGGGCAGCGGCGGCAGACGGCCTTGGCTTCCTCGATCTGCAGCAGCGCAGGACCGGTGTTGCCGATGGGGAAGAAGAGCTCGGGGTCTTCCTCGCGGCAAACGGCGTTGTGACGCCAGTCCATGGCTGCTACCTCTCCTTGGTATTACATGCAGGTTGCTTGTGAATGTGAACGCTTTCACGAATCCCTCAACAAGTGAAGGGCCGAGCGCCAGGTTCCCTGGCGAGGTCCTGTGATTTGAAGAGGGGTTCCGGTGATCTGTGGAGGCCGGTGTTGCGGGCCGTCCCGATCGCCACGTAGAGACTCGCAAACCTCAGCGGCGGATACAACCCCTTCCGGAAAGTTTTTTTTGATTCCTCGGTGTCGACTAGGTCACAGCCGTACTTCCATGGGGTGGATCCTGGCCTAAACGTTCGAGTGAAAGGACTTCAGCCCTTTCTGCTCACACAATCACACGCAGTGCACGGCGTACGCCTGTGAACGTCACGCTCGTACGCAGCCCCAGGTGGTCGCCGTCCATCTGGAGGGGGAGGGGCACCTTCGAATGCAAGGTGAACCGGTCCAGGTCGTGCAGGGAGACGACGTTCTTGCCGTGGGGGCCGCGCTCGGGGGACGAAGTGAGCAACTGCGTGGCATACCGGGCAGCCGAGAGCGTGGACATACGGCTGAGACCCAGCAGGTCGAGCCCGGTATCGAACGAGGCCTTAGGTGCCGCGTACACCGGACGATTGCCCAGATACGTCCACGGCGAGGTGTTGCAGATTATCGACAGGACCAGATCGGTCACCGGCTCCTCGCCGGGCCGCTCCAGAGTGATCGACCCGTGCCGCCGGTTGGGTTCCTGCAGGAACTGGCGTGCGACCTGTCGCAGATACAGGGCGTGGGTGGATTTCCGGCCCTGCTCGCGCTGCTGCTCGACCCGCCCCACCACGCCCGCGTCGAAGCCGAGCCCCGCGCAGAAGGTGAACCAGCGGGAGGGCACCGCCTCGTCCTCGGTGCCCGGCGTGCCTTCGGCCAGGCCCATGCCGACCGTACGTTCGCTGCCCTCGCGCAGGGCGTCCAGCAGTGCACCGGTCGCCTCGACGGCGTCGTTGGGCAGGCCCAGGGCGCGGGCGAAGACGTTGGTGGAGCCGCCGGGGACCACGGCGAGACGGGGGAGGCCCTCCGGGGCGGGCCCCGCGTGCAGCAGGCCGTTGACCACCTCGTTGACCGTGCCGTCGCCGCCGAGCGCCACGACCAGGTCGATGTCCTCGCTCTCCGCCGCCTGCCGGCCGAGGTCGCGCGCGTGCCCGCGGTACTCGGTGGTGACCGTCTCGAGCTTCATCTCGCTCGCCAGGGCGTGGATCAGGACATCGCGCGTACGTGCGCTTGTGGTGGTTGCTGCCGGATTGGCCACGAGAAGTGCACGCATGGGTTGCAGCGTACCTACTGGGAAGTACCGGGCACAGGTCGAGGTAGGGATCAGGTAAGAGGTGCGGGAGTGAGGATCACCACGGGGTGGTGTCTCAACCTCGCCGTGGCGGTCCGCGTCCCACGGGCTCGCCATGGAGGCGCACGTCCCCAGGGCTACCCTTCAGGGGTGACCAGTGAGCAGACCCCCGCCACCGAGGAAAAGGCCGGCCCCCGTCCGCGCCGCCTGACGTACGCCGCGGCGCTCGCCGCGCTGGAGGGGTTCGCGCTGGCCGTCGGAGGCGTCTGGATGCTCGTGGAGGGCCTCACGGGCGCCCCGGACGACCGCCGGTCCGCCGTCACCGGCGGTATCACCCTGGTCGTCCTCGCCCTGCTGCCGCTGCTGGCCGCGCGGGGGCTGCTCAAGCAGAAGAGCTGGAGCCGGGGCCCGGCGGTGATCACGCAGATCATGGCGCTGCCGGTGGCCTACAACCTGCTCCAGGCCGACAGCGTGGCGATCCCGGCGGGCATCGTGCTGGCCGTCGTGGCCGTCGCGGCGCTGGTCCTGCTGGTCAATCCGGCGACGACCCAGGCCCTCGGGATCAAGGGTCCGGGCCGTGCACAGGACGGCAAGCGGTAGTCCTACGTGCCGCAGTCGCCGCAGGGCGACGGGCTCCTACTCCTCCACCAGGAGCTTCTCCCGCAGCTGAGCGAGTGTGCGGGCCAGCAGGCGGGACACGTGCATCTGTGAGATGCCGACTTCCTGGGCGATCTGCGACTGGGTCATGTTGCCGAAGAAACGCAGCAGCAGGATCCGCTTCTCCCGGGGCGGGAGGTCCTCCAGGAGCGGCTTGAGCGACTCGCGGTACTCGACGCCCTCCAGGGCCTCGTCCTCGGCGCCCAGGGTGTCGGCCACCGCCGGGGACTCGTCGTCCGTGTCGGGGACGTCCAGGGACAGTGTGGAGTACGCGTTGGCGGACTCCAGGCCCTCCAGGACCTCCTCCTCGGAGATCGCCAGCTTCTCGGCGAGCTCGTGGACCGTGGGGGAGCGGCCGTGCTGCTGGGAGAGCTCCGCGGTCGCCGTGGTGAGTGCCAGGCGCAGCTCCTGCAGGCGGCGGGGCACGCGCACCGCCCAGCCCTTGTCACGGAAGTGCCGCTTGATCTCGCCGACGACCGTCGGGGTCGCGTACGTCGAGAACTCGACGCCGCGCTCCGGGTCGAAGCGGTCGACGGACTTGATCAGGCCGATGGTGGCGACCTGTGTGAGGTCGTCCAGCGGCTCGCCGCGGTTGCGGAAGCGGCGCGCGAGATGCTCGACGAGCGGCAGGTGCATACGGACCAGCTTGTTGCGCAGCTCCGCGTACTCCGGACTGCCATCCTTCAGGCTGCGCAGCTCGATGAACATCGCGCGCGCCCCGCTGCGGTCCTGTGCGTCGTGCTGCGTGGCCTGCTGCACGCTCTGCGCGTCCTGCCCCTCGCCCTCGGCGTTTCGCTCGTGCTCGCTCATCGTCCCGCCCGTCGCCCTTCTCCGAGCCCTCGCCTCTGCTCGGACCGGGGTGACCCCGTTCCGTCCGTCCAGAGGCGTGCTCTGCACGGCACCTTCCCGATCCCGCTGCCCGTCGTCCGGGAAGCCGGCCGCCGCTGCGCTGTCGGCCTCGTCCTCCGGATGCGGCCGGGCCTGCTCGGGGATGCCGTCGATGCCGTCGGCGCCGCCCACGGAGTCCCCGATGCGTCGGGACCCGTCTGCGCCCTCGGCCGGCAGCTCTCGTGTGCCGCGCTCTTCGTCACGCACCGGCCCGTCCCCTGTCCTCACGCCGGCCCGGGTCCCGCGCCGCGCTGTTTGTAGAGGCTGATCGAAACGGTTTTGTCCTCGTCCACGGCGGAGGAGACCTTGCCCGCGAGTGCGGACAGGACGGTCCAGGCGAAGGTGTCCCGCGAGGGGGCGTGGCCGTCCGTGGTCGGAGCCGAGACGGTGACCTCGAGCGAGTCGTCGACGAGCCGGAAGACGCAGCTCAGCACCGAGCCGGGCACGGCCTGCTGGAGCAGGATCGCGCAGGCCTCGTCCACCGCGATGCGAAGGTCCTCGATCTCGTCGAGGGTGAAGTCCAAACGGGCCGCGAGGCCGGCAGTCGCCGTACGCAGCACCGACAGGTAGGCACCCGCAGCCGGCAGCCGGACTTCCACGAAGTCCTGGGTCGCGGGCTCGCCTGCGATCTGGGACACCCTCACCTCCAAGGTGGTACAAGCTTCTCGGGGCCGAGGGTTGCCCCCCGGGATAACGCGATGTGTGGTTCAGCGGTGACGCTATCGCGCTCTCAAGTTTCCCGTCCCCGGGACCCCGACCCCTTGCCGTCACTCACAGTAAAACTGTGGACACGCTCCGTGTCTAGGGGTCTGCGGCTCCAATTGGGAAGAACGCGCGCCGGGTTGACGTACCCAGACGTCAGACGGTCGAACCGTCCGGATCGTGGGTCGTCCCCCGGCTGTCCAGGGTCACACGAGAACGTGGTCCACGAAGCACCAACGCCAGTTCTCGCCGGGCTCGAATGTGCGCATGATCGGGTGGCCGGAGTCCTTGTGGTGCTCTGTCGCATGCCGGCCGGGCGAGGAGTCGCAGCAGCCGACGTGGCCGCAGGTGAGGCACAGCCGCAGCTGTACCGGGTGTGTGCCCGCTGCCAGACACTCCGGACATGTCTCGGTCACCGGACCGGGTTCCGGATCCGGCAGCGCGTCGGCGTGCGTGCACTGTTTCATGATTGCCAGATTACGACGGGCGTGCGGATGACCGCGCGGAAAAACGAGGGCGGGCGAGAACGATGGACGTGATGCCACTGCTGTTGCTGGTGGCGGGGAGCGCCGCGATCGCCGCGGTGGCCCGGCGCACCCCGGTGCCGGCCCCGCTGCTGCTCGTCGCGGTCGGGCTCGCCGTCTCGTACGTCCCAGGCGTCCCGGACTACACCCTCGACCCGGACATCGTGCTGCCCCTGGTGCTCCCCCCGCTGCTGCACAAGGAGGCCGTCGAGAGCTCGTACCTCGATCTGCGGGCGACGATGCGGCCGGTCGCCCTGCTGTCGGTGGGCTACGTGCTGTTCGCGACCTTCGTCGTGGGCTGGGTCGCCTATCTCGTCGTGCCGGGACTGCCCCTGCCCGCGGCGCTGGTGCTGGGCGCGGTGGTGGCGCCCACGGACGCGGTCGCCGCGGCGGCGGTCGCCCGCCGGGTCGGGCTGCCCTCCCGGATCACCACGATCCTCCAGGGTGAGTCCCTGCTGAACGACGCGACCGCGATCACCGCTTACCGGGTGGCCGTCGCGGCCGCCGTCGGGGAGGGCGCCTCCTGGATCGGCGGGATCGGCGAGTTCCTGCTGGCGGCGGTCGGCGGCGTGGTGGTGGGGCTGGTGCTGATGCTCCCGATCCACTGGCTGCGCACGCACATCAAGGAGGCGCTGCTGCAGAACACCATGTCCCTGCTGATCCCGTTCGTCGCCTACGCCGTCGCCGAGCAGGTGCACGCCTCCGGCGTCCTCGCGGTCGTGGTCGTCGCCCTCTACCTCGGGCACCGCGCGTGGGAGGTCGACTTCGCCACCCGCCTCCAGGAGGAGGCGGTGTGGAAGGTGGTCGCGTTCGTCCTGGAGTCGGCGGTGTTCGCCCTCATCGGCCTGCAGCTGCCCGTGGTCCTCAAGGGGCTCGGCGAGTACGAGGGCGTGGACGCCGCCTGGTACGCGGTCGCCGTCTTCCTGGTGGTCGTCGTGACCCGGTTCGTGTGGGTGTATCCGGGGACGTTCGTGCCGCGCATGCTGTCCGCGCGGATCAGGGAACGCGAGGACAACCCCACCTGGAGAGGGCCGATCGTCACCTCCTGGGCCGCGATGCGCGGCGTCGTCTCCCTCGCCATCGCCTTCTCGATCCCGCTCACCGTGCACGGCGGCGGCCCCTTCCCGCAACGCAACCTCATCCTCTTCCTGACCTTCACGACGGTCATCGGGACCCTGGTGGTGCAGGGCCTCACCCTGGCGCCGGTGATCCGTCTGCTGCGGTTCCCCGGCCGGGACGCACAGGCCGAGACCCTCGCCGAGGCCAACGCCCAGGCGCAGGCATCCCGCGTCGCCGAGCAGCGCCTCGACGAACTCCTCACCGACGAGCGCAACGCGCTCCCGCCACCCCTCGCCGACCGTCTCCGGCAGGTCCTGGAGCGCCGCCGCAACGCCGTCTGGGAACGGCTCGGCCAGACCAACCCCGTCACCGGCGAATCCGTCGACGACACCTACCGCCGGCTGTCCCGGGAGATGATCGGCGCCGAGCGCGCGATGTTCGTCAGGCTGCGGGACGGCCGCTACATCGACGACGAGATGCTGCGGACGTTGCTGCGCAGGCTGGACCTGGAGGAGGCGGCGGCCTACCGGGAGACGGTGGAGGGCTCCTGAGGGAAGGGCCGTCCGGTGACGACGGCCGCCACCGTCGTTCCGCGCGCGAAGGCGCCCTCCTGCGCGAGGGCGACAAGTCCGTACAGCAACTTGGCGACATAGAGACGCTCGACCGGCACCCCGTGACGCTCCTCGAAGTCCTCGGCGAAGGCGTCGAGTTCGCCGGGCACGCGCGCGTAGCCGCCGAAGTGGAAGCGGTCGTCGAGGGCCCATTCCCCGCACCGGCCGCCGAAAGCGCGCTCCTGGAGTTCCTGTATGTCGGCGGAGAGGAAGCCGCCCTTGAGGACGGGAACGCCGAGCGCGCGCTGACCGGGCGCCAGGCCCGCGGCCAGCCCGGCCAGCGTTCCGCCGGTACCGCACGCGATGCCGACGACATCCGCCCGCCCGCGCAGCTCTTCGCCGAGGGCCCGGCAGCCGCGCACGGCTTCGGCATTGCTGCCGCCCTCCGGGACGACATACGCGCCCTCCGCGCCGGCCGTGCGCAGCACGCGCGCGAGGACCTCCGGTTCGGTCTTGCGGCGGTACGTCGACCTGTCGACGAAGTGCAGCCGCATCCCGTCGGCCGCGCACCGCGCCAGGGAGGGGTTGAGGGGTCGGTCGGCCAGCTCCTGGCCGCGGACCACGCCGACGGTCGGCAGCCCGAGGAGGCGGCCCGCGGCGGCCGTCGCACGCAGATGGTTGGAGTACGCGCCGCCGAAGGTGACGACGGTGCGGCCGGTCGCGGCGGCGAGATTGGGCGCCAGCTTGCGCCACTTGTTGCCGATGAGCTCGGGGTGGATGAGGTCGTCCCGCTTGAGGAGCAGGCGGAGGCCGCGCTGGGCGAAACGGTCGTCCTCGATGTCCTGCAAGGGTGAGGGCAGCTGGGGGTGCAGGTTGCCGAGGCTGATCACGACTCCATTGTGACCGGAGACGTTGCCAGGGGCCGGGTGTCGCTCGCCCGCGCCGGCGGGGTGCCGCCCTGTCACTTCAGCCGTTCGCGGATCCGCCCCCTCAGCCAGTCCATCGTGAACCCCCGCGGATCCACCTTCCCGGGCTGCCACTCCAAGTGGCCGATCACCGACCGTTCCGTCCACCCGTGGTGCCGGCACACCGCCGCCGCGGCCTTCTCGATGGCGTCCAGCTGGGCCGCGGGCCAGGGGTCCTCGCCGTCGCCGAGGTTCTCGCACTCGAAGCCGTAGAAGTGGCGGTTGCCGTCGGTGTTCGCCTCGTTGTCCGGCGGGAGCGCCTTCTCGGCGATCACCGCACGCAGCACGTCGTCGTCACCGAGCCCCGCGTGGTTGGCGCGGCCGTAGCCGACCAGATGGATCGTGCCGTCCTTGGTGATGACGCCGTGACAGAGGGGGCCGGGCAGGCCGGCGTAGCCGTCACGGCAGATCTCGACGGTGCGTTCGCTGCCGCTGGTGACGGTGTGGTGGATCATCACGCCGTGCACCGGGCCCCAGGGTCCCTTGTGGTTGCGGTTGTGATGTTCCCAGTCGCCCACCTCGACGACGGTGAGGCCCTCCGCCCTGAGGTCGTCGAGGAAACTGCTCGCGGACATGGGTGAGGCCATGACCGCCTCCTTCTTACCCGTGCCGACGGCCGCCCGGCGCGACCGCCTGTACAGGGGGTTGTACCTAAAGTGATGGTGCGGTCACACCTCGTGTTCGCGGTGGGGGAGTGGATCCGGCCATTCCGTACGCGCCCGGCTGCTGGACAGGATCCCCATTTGTGCCCAGCCGGCGGTGATCCATTCCCGCTCTTTCGGGTAATAGCACAGACACGTTCCGTGATGGAAGGCTTGCCCGCGGAGATCGACGCAGCGGCGCACACAGGCGCCGGCTGCGAGAGCGGGGAGGGCAATTCTCATATGTCGGTAGGCGAAGAGGTCCGTTCGGAGCAGGGCAAGCCGCAGCAGAGCCTCGGCACCGCTGCCGCGCGGAACCTGGCCACGACGACCAAGTCGGCACCCCAGATGCAGGAGATCAGCTCGCGCTGGCTGCTGCGCACGCTGCCATGGGTGAACGTCCAGGGCGGTACGTACCGGGTGAACAGGCGACTGACCTACGCAGTGGGGGACGGCCGTATCACGTTCGTGAAGACCGGCGACCGGGTCGAGGTCATCCCGGCGGAGCTGGGTGAACTTCCCGCGCTGCGGTCGTACGAGGACGAGGAGGTGCTCGCGGAGCTCGCCCAGCGCTGCCGGCAGCAGGAGTTCGCGCCGGGCTCCCTGATCGCCTCGTTCGGCAGCCGGACCGACGAGGTGTATCTGCTGGCGCACGGCAGGGTCGAGAAGGTCGGCACGGGCCCGTACGGCGACGACGCGGTCCTCGGGGTGCTCGCCGACGGCGCCTACTTCGGTGACGCGGCGCTGCTCGACCCGGACGCCATCTGGGAGTACACGGCCCGCGCGGACACCGCGTGCACGGTGCTGACCCTCTCCCGTCAGGACGTCGAACTGGTCGCGGAGCGCAGCGACTCCCTGCGCGAGTACCTCCAGCGGCAGCGCGCGATCCCGGAGCAGCACACCAACAAGTACGGCGAGAAGGCCGTCGACCTCGCCGCCGGCCACAGCGGCGAGCCGGACATCCCGCACACCTTCGTGGACTACGAGGCCAGGCCCCGCGAGTACGAACTGAGCATCGCCCAGACGGTGCTGCGCATCCACTCGCGCGTGGCCGACCTCTACAACCAGCCGATGAACCAGACCGAGCAGCAACTCAGGCTCACCGTGGAGGCGTTGAAGGAGCGCCAGGAGCACGAGCTGGTCAACAACCGCGAGTTCGGACTGCTGCACAACTGCGAGTACGACCAGCGGCTCCAGCCGCACGACGGCGTGCCCAGCCCCGACGACCTGGACGAGCTGCTCAGCCGGCGGCGCGGTACCAAGCTGCTGCTCGCCCACCCGCGCGCGATCTCCGCGATCGGCCGCGAGCTCAACAAGCGCGGCCTCGTCCCGGAGACGATCGAGGTGGCCGGCAACCGCATCCCGACCTGGCGCGGTGTGCCGATCTACCCGTGCAACAAGATCCCGGTCTCCGAGGCCCGTACGAGCTCGATCATCGCCATGCGTACCGGCGAGGCCGAGCAGGGCGTCATCGGACTGCAGCAGGCCGGCATCCCGGACGAGATCGAGCCGAGCCTGTCCGTGCGCTTCATGGGCATCAACGAACAGGCGATCATCAAGTACCTGGTGACGGCGTACTACTCGGCCGCGGTTCTGGTGCCGGACGCGCTCGGTGTGCTGGAGAACGTCGAGATCGGCCGGTGGCGGTGACGTTTCTGCACCTGGGAGCCGTGTCCCCGCCCCGTGGGGCGGGTACACCCCGGTCGTACGCGCCCAGCCACAGCGGAAGCGCCACCGTCCGCGGACTGACCGAGGGAGATCCCATGGCCGAGTTCAAGACGGAGGCGAAGCAGCGCACCACGGGGGCGCAGCCGCTCGAGGGGCACGAGGCGGCCGCGATCCTGGAGCGCACCCGGTCCCGCGTCGACCCCGAACTGCGCGCCGCCATCGACTCGTTGCCCGGCTCCATGCGCCGGATCGCGCTCTACCACTTCGGCTGGGAGCACGCGGACGGCACTCCGGCGGCGGGCAACGCGGGCAAGGCGATCCGTCCCGCGCTCGTCCTCACCGCGGCCGCCGCCCTCGGCGGCCCCGGCGCGCGCGAGGCGGCCGGGCGGGCGGCCGCGGCGGTGGAGCTGGTGCACAACTTCACGCTGCTGCACGACGACGTGATGGACCGGGACACCACCCGCCGGCACCGGCCCACCGCGTGGACCGTGTTCGGCGACGCCGACGCGATCCTCGCCGGGGACGCCCTTCAGGCACTGGCCCTCGGGCTGCTCGCCGAGGACCCGCACCCGGCGTCCGGGCCGGCCGCGGCCCGGCTCGCGGCCTGCGTGGTCGAGCTGTGCGCGGGCCAGCACGCGGACACGGAGATGGAGCGGCGCGGGCCCGGAGAGATCACCCTCGACGAGGCGCTGACCATGGCCGAGGCCAAGACGGGCGCGCTGCTCGGCTGCGCCTGTGCCCTGGGCGCGCTGTACGCGGGGGCGTCCGCCGAGGACGTCGAGGCGCTGGACGCGTTCGGCCGCCAGGCCGGGCTCGCCTTCCAGCTCATCGACGACGTCATCGGGATATGGGGCGACCCGCACCGCACCGGGAAACCGGTCGGCGCGGACCTGATGGCACGCAAGAAGTCCCTGCCGGTGGTCGCCGCGCTCACCTCGGGCACCCCGGCGGCCGCGGCACTGGCCGAGCTGTACGACATGCCGTACGGGAAAGGGGACGAGGAGGAACTCGCGCGGACGGCTCTGGCCGTGGAGCAGGCCGGCGGGCGCGACTGGGCTCAGGTCCAGGCCGCCGACCGGATGGCCCGCGCCATGCAGGAACTGGCCCGTGCGGTTCCCGACCCGGAGGCGGCAGGCGGTCTGCTGGCGCTGGCGGAGTTCGTGACACGGCGCACCGGCTGACACCGGCCCTCACAGACCCCGGAGCCCACCGGGGCGGCCGCGCGGCTCCTGACCCCGCGCGACCGCCGAGGCTCCGGCCCGGCGGGTCCCGCACATCCCCACGGTGTGCGGGGCCCGCGCCCCCGGTTCTCGAGCGCTCGGTTCGCCTCCGAGGGCACCACAGCCTGTGCCGGGACACGGGAGCCCCCTCCGGCCCACTCGCCGCGCAGCCGCCGTATAGGCTCAACAGCCGTACAACCGAAGTCGGTTGAGGTGAAAGGGCGGCACATGGGTGTGGCGATCCGGGCGGCGGACGAGGGCGACCGGGAGCTGGTCGTGCGGCTGCTGGACGAGGCCTTCCAAGGCGATCCGGTCAGCGGCTGGGTCTTTCCCGGGGAGGAGTACCGCCGTGCCACCCACCACCGGCTGATGGCCGCCTTCACCGGGATCGTGCTCGACGAGGGGTGGATCGACGTCACGGAGGACGGCAGCGCGTGCGCGTTGTGGCTGTCCGTGCCCGCCGCAGAGCACGAGTCCGAACAGGACGCGGCCGACGAGGGGCCCGCCCAGTTGCGCGCCGCCGTCGATCCCGGGAACGAGCGCGTCGAACTGATCGCCCGCCTGACCGCGGAGATCCACCCCGCCGGACGCGCCCACGAGTACCTGTGGATGATCGGTGTGGCTCCGGAGCGCCAGGGCGAGGGGATCGGCAGCGCGCTCGTCCAGCACGTCCTCGACCGCTGCGATCGCGAGGGCCTGCCCGCCTATCTGGAGGCGAGCAGCGCCCGCAGTCGCGCGCTGTACGAGCGCCTCGGCTTCCAGCTCACCGGCCGCCCCCTCGACCTGCCGAACGGCCCGCAGATGTGGCCGATGTGGCGGGAGCCCCGCGGCTGACCCGCCGCTTCGGCGACCCCTGCCCGCTGCGGCACGACCGGCGCCACGACCACCTTCGGCAACGGCGTCCCCGTCCGCACCCACGCGCGCCGGCGCCGACCGGCCTACGCTGAGGGCATGGACAGCTCAGAACACGTCTGTCCGGTGTGCGGACAGCCCGTGGAAACGGTCGTCAAACGCCACAAGACCCTGGGCGCGTGGGTCCCGGTCTGGGTGCCGGGCCCCTGTCGCAACCCCGAGTGCGAGGCCTACGCCGCCGAGGGCGCCGAACCGGACCAGGAGCCCGGAAAACCCGCCGCGAAGAATTCCTGAGCCCCGTGTCGATAACCCCGGCCCGGCTCCGACGTCCCCCGTGAGAGCCGCTGCCACGGGCGGCGCGAGCCGAAGGAGCAGAGTCATGAAGTACCTGGTCATGGTGCAGTGCACGCAGGCGGACTACGAGGGCATGCAGGGCAGGGCCAATGTGACCTCCCCGGCCTGGAGCCAGGAGGACGTCCAGGCCATGTACGCCTTCATGGGCGCCCTCAACGACGACCTCGCCGAGACCGGCGAGATGATCGACGGACAGGGCCTGGCCGAGCCGGCGAGGGCCCGGCTGGTGGGCCTCGGCGAGGACGGCAAGCCCGTGATCACCGACGGCCCGTACAGCGAGACCAAGGAGGTGCTTGCCGGCTACTGGGTCCTGGACTGCGCGAGCCTGGAGCGCGTCACGGAGATCGCCGAGCGCATCCTCCAGTGCCCCCAGCCCGCCGGGGCCACCAACTACCCCGTGGTGATCCGGCCCATCGACAGCGGCTCCGCGGACGTCTGAGCATCCATGGGCGTTCGGGCGTGGCCCTAGGAACCGCGAGCCCCCTGCGCGGGCAGTCCGCCCGTCTCCGGGTCCCGCCCCGTCAGGCAGTACGTGCCGCCCGCGGGGTCCCGCATCACCGTCCAGTGGGTGCCGCGGGCGACCAGCCGTGCGCCGATGCGTTCGTGGGCGGTGCGGGTCGCCTCGATGTCGGCGCAGGCCAGGTCCAGGTGGGCGGTGGCGGGGCGTTCCTCGCCGAGACGCTGGAGGAGGATGCGGATCGGGAGGCCCGTCGGCGGCACCAGCACATGGAACTCGGGGAGCGAGCCCGGCCGTGACTGCCACTCGGGCAACAGGGCGCTCCAGAAGGCGACTTCGGCCTCGTACGCGGAAGGCGCGATGTCGAGGCAGACCTGGTCGAGGCGGCTGCCCCGCACGACGGGCGGGCGCGTCGCCTCCGCGCGCCACGGCATGGTGCACAGCTGCTGTCCCGCGGGCGACCGCAGCACGGCCCACGCCCCGTGATCGGCGACCACCTCGGCCCCGAGAGCCACCGCCGACCGTATGAACCCGCGTTCGTCGGCCACCGGGAAGTCCAGATGCGCACCGCCCGGCCCCGAGGCGACCCCCTGCACCTTGACGCAGGCGTCGGCCCCGTCGTGCAGAAGGGTCGTGAACTCCTTGTTCTCGCCGCGTGGTTCGGAAAGGCGCGTATCCGTGACGGCCGTCCAGAACTCGCAGGCGGCCGAGAAGGATTCGATCGGTCGGTCCATGAACGCGTAGGTCCACAGGACCTGCCGGCTCATCCCTTCCGCTCCATGAACCGCAGCATGTTCCCCGCCGGATCCCGGAACGCGCAGTCCCGGACCCCGTACGGCATGTCCGTCGGCTCCTGGAGCACCTCGGCGCCGGACTCCTGGACGCGGGCGAAGAGGGCGTCGCAGTCCTCGGTGGTGAAGTTGACCCCGCGCAGCACGCCCTTGGCCAGCAGCTGCTCCATCGCGTCACGGTCGGCGGGGGAGAGATCGGGGTTGGCGGCGGGCGGCTCCAGGACGATCGACACGTCCGGCTGCAGCGGCGACCCCACGGTCGTCCACCGCATCCCCTCGTACTTGACGTCGTTGCGGATCTCCAGGCCCAGGACGTCGCAGTAGAAGGCGATCGCCTTGTCGTGGTCGTCGACGGCGATGAAACAGGTGTGCAGTTTCAGGTCCATGGGTCCAACCTAAGGTCGGTCACGGCCTCATGTCCGTCGCGGACGCGTGTACGCGCGCACCACACAGGGCGGGATCTCCGCGCTCTCCTCGTGCGAACGGGCGCGGTAGGAACTCGGCGTCTCGCCCACCAGTTCGGTGAAACGGGCGCTGAAGGAGCCCAGCGAGGTACAGCCCACCGCCATGCAGACCTCCGTGACGGTGAGGTCGCCGCGCCGCAGCAGGGTCTTGGCGCGTTCGATGCGGCGCGTCATGAGATAGCCGTACGGGGTCTCGCCGTACGCCTCGCGGAAGCTGCGCTGGAAGTGCCCGGGCGACATCAGGGCGGTGCCCGCGAGGGCGGCCACGTCGAGGGGCTCGGCGTACTCCCGGTCCATACGGTCGCGGGCCTGTCGCAGGCGTACCAGATCCTCACGGTTCACCACGTCAGCATCGCACGACCCTCACCGGGCGGGTGCCGGGTTCTGGCACGGGCTTTGCCTTCAGTTCGCCTGCCGTATGAAAGCGCTTGTTCCCCTAAGGGGATGGACCACATCACGTTCCTCGTGGCGGTAGTCATCGTCACGGCCCTGGCCTTCGACTTCACCAACGGATTCCACGACACCGCCAACGCGATGGCCACCTCCATCGCCACCGGCGCGCTCAAGCCGAGAACAGCGGTGCTCGTGAGCGGAGTCCTCAACATCGTCGGAGCCTTCCTGTCGACGGAGGTCGCGAAGACGATCTCCGGGGGAATCGTCGACGACACCCTCGTCAGTCCGGGAATGATCTTCGCCGGGCTGGTCGGGGCGATCCTGTGGAACCTGCTGACCTGGCTGGTCGGACTGCCCTCCAGCTCCTCGCACGCCCTGTTCGGAGGGCTGATCGGCGCCGTGTGGGTGGGCGCGGGATCCCAGGGCGTGCACTTCGACAAGGTTGTCGAGAAGGTGCTGATCCCGGCGGTGGCCTCGCCGGTCGTGGCCGGAGTCGCGGCCCTGATCGCCACCTACCTCGCCTACAAGCTCACCGCCCCCGGCCGCAAGGACTCCGTCACCAGGGGCTTCCGCATCGGTCAGATCGCCTCGGCCTCGCTGGTCTCGCTCGCCCACGGCACCAACGACGCGCAGAAGACCATGGGCATCATCACGCTGACCCTGATCTCCGCCGGTGCCCTCGGCCACGACGCCGGCCCGCCGGTCTGGGTGATCGCCTCCGCCGGTCTCGCCATCGGCCTCGGCACCTACCTGGGCGGCTGGCGGATCATCCGCACCATGGGCAAGGGCCTCACCGAGATCCAGTCCCCGCAGGGCTTCGCCGCCGAGACGGCCTCCACGACCGTCATCCTCACCTCCGCCCACCTCGGCTTCGCCCTGTCCACCACCCAGGTCGCCTCCGGCTCCATCCTCGGCGCGGGCCTGGGCCGGCGCCTCGCCGAGGTCCGCTGGGGCGTCGCGGGCCGCATGGTCGCCGCCTGGCTGATCACGCTGCCCTCGGCCGCACTGGTCGGCGGCGTCTCCGCGAGCGTGGTCAAGCACGGTGGCAACCTCGGCACCGTCGTCGTCGCCCTGGTCGGGGCCGCCCTGGCCACCGGCATCGTCCTCGTCTCCCGCCGCAACCCGGTGCACGCGAGCAACGTCAACGACGCCCACGAAGTCACCCTCCGCGCCGAACCGCCGGCCCGCGTCGGCACGGCCGCCTGAAACACGGGGAGTTCGCATCATGAACCTCGACTGGAACGCACTCGGCCAGGTCACCGCGGTGAGCGTCGGTGTCACCGTCGCCGTGGTCGTCGTCTTCGCCCTCGGCGTCCTCGGCCTCGCCCGCTTCGAAGGGGCCCGCGAGGACGGCGGCGGGACCTCGTCCCTCGGCCTCGCCCAGGCGGGCCTGTGCTTCCTCGCCTGCGCGGCCGTGGTGGCGTACGGGATCTATCTGATCGTGCCGCAGTTCCACTGAGACCCAAGAAGGACATCGGGATGACGACGCCACCCCTGTCGGCCGATCTGAAGGTCGACTACACCGACCCCGACGACCCGGTGCTCATCCGCCCGGACGGCAGCCCGATCGACACCTGGCGGGAGAACTACCCGTACGGGCACCGCATGGAGCGCAAGGAGTACGACTGGCACAAGCGGCTCCAGCAGATCGAACTGCTCAAGCTGCAGAGCTGGATCAAGGAGACCGGCCGCCGGCTCGTCATCGTCTTCGAGGGACGGGACGCGGCCGGCAAGGGCGGCACCATCAAACGCTTCACCGAGCACCTCAACCCGCGCGGAGCCCGGGTGGTGGCCCTGGAGAAGCCGACCGAGCGCGAGCGCGGTCAGTGGTACTTCCAGCGCTACGTCGAACACCTGCCGACCGCGGGCGAGATCGTGCTGTTCGACCGCTCCTGGTACAACCGGGCGGGCGTCGAGCGGGTCATGGGCTTCTGCTCGGACGACGAGTACCGGCGCTTCATGCGCCAGGCGCCCGCGTTCGAGCGGATGCTCGTGGACGACGGTGTCGACCTGATCAAGTTCTGGTTCTCGGTCTCCCAGGGCGAACAGCGCACCCGCTTCACCATCCGTCAGGTCGACCCCGTACGGCAGTGGAAGCTCAGCCCCATGGACCTGGCCTCCCTGGACCGCTGGGACGACTACACCGCCGCGAAGGTCGCCATGTTCCGCGAGACGGACACGGAGCACGCGCCCTGGACGGTGGTCAAGAGCAACGACAAGAAACGGGCCCGCGTCGAGGCCATGCGCAGTGTGCTGGCCCGCTTCGACTACACCGGCAAGGACGAGGAGGTCGTCGGCCGCCCCGATCCGCGGATCGTGGGGGCGGCGGCGGGTCTGCTGGAGGTGGGGGAGGACGACGACGGGGGCCTGGCGGCCGGTCGGTAGGGTGCGGCCGCCGGCGAAGTCCTCGGCACGGGAGCAGCCGAAGGGGCCCGGCCGTTGCCGACCGGACCCCTTCGGAGTGCCCGTGGACCTGCGATGGTGCACCGATCGCGGGTCCGCGCGAACGGGACGTTCGTCAGGCCTTCTTGGTCTCCCAGAAGATCTTGTCGATCTGGGCGATGTAGTCCAGAGCCTTCTGGCCCGTGGCCGGGTCGGTCGAGCCCTTGGCGGCCGAGAGGGCCTTCAGGGCGTCGTTGACCAGCTGGTGCAGCTCCGGGTACTTCTCGAAGTGCGGGGGCTTGAAGTAGTCGCTCCAGAGCACGGAGACGTGGTGCTTCGCGAGCTCGGCGCGCTGCTCCTTGATGACGGTGGCGCGAGCCTGGAAGTGCGGGTCGTCGTTGGCGGCCATCTTTTCCTGCACGGCCTTCACCGACTCCGCCTCGATGCGGGCCTGGGCCGGGTCGTACACACCGCAGGGCAGGTCGCAGTGTGCGCTGACCTTGACCTTGGGGGCAAACAGGCGGGAAAGCATGGAGCATTCCTTCCTCGTGATCGTCTTCTCAGGTGGGACATTACTCCCTGCGAGACGGGTTTTCGCGAGTGCCCCCATGGGCTTAGGACAAAAGTCCGGGTCAGACTGAGACTGGTGGAGGAACGTACCGGGGAGGTGCCGGGGATGCCGGAGCTGTCGCAGGAGATCGAGCGCGGGCGGGCACTGCTGCCCTTCGGAGCGGCCGAGGTGACCGGTCCGTCCATGGTGCCCACGCTCCACCACGGGGACCGGCTCGTGGTGCAGTACGGCGCCCGGATCCGGCCGGGTGACGTGGTCGTCCTGCGGCATCCGTTCCAGCAGGACCTGCTGGTCGTGAAGCGGGCCGCCGAGCGGCGCGACGGCGGCTGGTGGGTGCTCGGCGACAACGCCTACGCGGGCGGCGACAGCACGGACTACGGGACCGTCCCGGAGGACCTGGTCCTCGGCAAGGTGCGCTTTCGCTACCGGCCGCTGAAGGCGGATCAGCGCTCGCCGTTCGCGCTGGCGCGCTGGGTGCTGTCGGCGGCCAGGCCCGTGCTGTCGGACCGGTCGGCCTCCAGGCGCTTGCGGGCGCGGTAGGCGGCCACGTTGGCGCGGGTCGCGCAGCGGTCGGAGCAGTAGCGCCGGGAGCGGTTCGTCGAGGTGTCCAGGTAGGAGTTGCGGCACGGCGCCGCCTCGCACAGGCCCAGCCGGTCGACGCCGTGCTCCGTGAGGTGGAAGGCCAGGCCCATCGCCGCGATGGCCGCGTAGCCGGCGGTGGCGTTCGAGGGGTGGTCGGCCAGGTGCATGTGCCACAGCGGGCGGCCGTCCTCGTCCCGGAAGTCGTGGCCCGAGATCTGCGGGCTGACCGGGAACTCCAGCAGGAGTGAGTTCAGCAGGTCCACGGCGAGCGTCTCGTCGCCCTTGTCGGCGGCCTCGAAGACCGCGCGCAGCCGGGCCCTGACCGAGCGGAAGCGGGTGACGTCGGCGTCGGTGGCGCGGCGGGCCGCCGACGCGTTGCCGCCGAACAGGTCGCGGACGGCCTCGACGGAGGTCAGGTTGTCCTTGCCCCGGGCCGGTTCCTCGCTGTTGACGAGTCGTACGGCGTAGTCCGAGTAATAGGCCAGTTCCACTTGTGGTCCTTACGAAGGCGCTCTATGGTCGTGGGTGCGAAGAGGTAACGACTGCCTGCACTTCCAGGGTATTACGCGCGTGAGGGGAGAGGGATTCCATGACGGGAACCACGGCAACCGGAACCGGTACGACGGGAACCGACTGGCAGGCCTGGCAGGAGAGCTGGGACCGGCAGCAGGAGTGGTACATGCCGGACCGCGAGGAGCGCTTCCGCGTCATGCTCGACATGGTCGAGGCCTGTGTCGGCCCCGAGCCGCGCGTCCTCGACCTCGCCTGCGGCACCGGCAGCATCACGGCCCGTCTGCTCGCCCGCTTCCCGAAGGCCACCAGCACCGGCATCGACCTCGACCCCGCGCTCCTCGCCATCGCCCGCGGCACCTTCGAGGGCGACGACCGGGTCACCTTCGTCGAGGCCGACCTCAAGGACCCCGACTGGCCGACGCGGCTGCCGTACGAGACGTACGACGCGGTGCTCACCGCCACGGCCCTCCACTGGCTGCACAGCGCCCCCCTCGCGGCCCTGTACGGCCGGATCGCCGGGCTGGTCCGCCACGGCGGCGTCTTCATGAACGCCGACCACATGATCGACGAGACCACGCCCCGGATCAACGCGGCGGAGCGCGGCCTGCGCCACGCCCGCATGGATCAGGCCATGCGGGACGGAGCCCTGGACTGGTCCCAGTGGTGGCAGCTCGCCGCGAAGGACCCCGCCCTCGCCGGCCCGACCGCCCGCCGCTTCGAGATCTACGGCGACCACGCGGACGGCGACACGCCCTCGCCGCAGTGGCACGCGCGGGTGCTGCGGGAGAAGGGGTTCGGGGAGGCTCGGGCGGTGTGGTGTTCGCCGGCGGACACGTTGCTGCTGGCGCTGAAGTGACGTCGGCGGGCCGGAACTGAGAAGGGGCGGTACGGGAATCCCGTACCGCCCCTTTCCCTTCGTACCGCTACAGCACCTTCGACAGGAACGACTGCGTCCGCTCGTGCTGTGGGTTGGTCAGGACGTCGCGCGGGTTGCCCGACTCGACGACCACGCCGCCGTCCATGAAGACCAGGCTGTCGCCCACCTCGCGGGCGAAGCCCATCTCGTGGGTGACGACGACCATCGTCATCCCGGACTCGGCCAGGTCGCGCATGACGTCGAGGACGTCGCCGACCAGCTCCGGGTCGAGGGCCGAGGTCGGCTCGTCGAAGAGCATCAGCTTCGGATCCATGGCCAGCGCGCGGGCGATGGCCACGCGCTGCTGCTGGCCGCCGGAGAGCTGCGAGGGGTAGTTCTTCGCCTTGTCGGCGAGGCCCACGCGCTCGAGCAGCTGACCCGCGCGCTCCCGCGCCTGGGACTTGCTGACGCCCTTGACCTGGATCGGGGCTTCCATGACGTTCTCGAGCGCCGTCATGTGCGGGAACAGATTGAAGCGCTGGAAGACCATGCCGATGTCCCGGCGCTTGAGGGCGACTTCGCTGTCCTTGAGCTCGTAGAGCTTGTCGCCCTTCTGGCGGTAGCCGACCAGGTCACCGTCGACGTACAGCCGACCGGCGTTGATCTTCTCCAGGTGGTTGATGCACCTGAGGAACGTCGACTTGCCGGAGCCGGACGGGCCGATCAGGCAGAAGACCTCACCCGTGTTCACCGTGAGATCGATGCCCTTGAGGACCTCGACAGTGCCGAAGGACTTGTGCACGCCTTCGGACTTCACCATGGCGGTCATCACACCGCTCCCCTCGGGCTGCCCTTCGAGAACAGGTTCATCCTGATCTTCTGGAAGACGGTCGGCGGCAGGCTACGGCTGGAACCGCGTGCGTAGTAGCGCTCGAGGTAGTACTGGAAGACGCTGAACACGCTCGTCATCACCAGGTACCAGATCGAGGCGACGAAGAGCAGCTCCATCACGGCGTACGAGGTGGAGCCGATCGCCGACGTCGAGCGCAGCAGCTCGTTGTACGTCACCACGTACACCAGCGACGAGGTCTTCAGCATGTTGATGAACTCGTTGCCGGTCGGCGGCACGATGACCCGCATCGCCTGCGGGATCACGATCCTGCGCAGCGTCTTGCCGTGGCTCATGCCCAGCGCGTGGGCGGCCTCCGTCTGGCCCTCGTCGACGGCCAGCAGACCGGCGCGGCAGATCTCCGCCATGTACGCGGCCTCGTTCAGGCCGAGGCCCAGCAGGGCGGCCATGAACGGGGTCATGACGTCCACCATCTCGTCCTTGTAGATCGGGCCGAGGTTGAGGACGGGGAAGATCAGCGCCAGGTTGAACCACAGCAGCAGCTGCACATAGACCGGGGTGCCGCGGAAGAACCAGATGTACAGCCAGGCGACCCAGCTGGTCACCGGGTTCTTCGAGAGCCGCATCACGGCGAGGACGATGCCGAGCACCACACCCATGACCATGGCGAGCACGCTGATCAGCAGCGTGCGGCCCGCACCCTTGACGACCGAGGAGTCGAAGAGGGTGTCGGAGACCGCGTGCCACTGGATGTCGCCCTGCGAGAACGCGAAGACGAGTGCCGCGAGCAGCGCGATCACGATGATGCCGCTGGCCCACCGCCCGTAGTGCCGTACCGGGATCGCCTTGATGGCCTCCGGCGGGGTGACGGACTCCGATGTGGAGACCTCACCCGCGGGTGGCGTGTCCGCAGGGGACTTGTCGAACTTGTCAGTCACGTGACTGCCCTTCAGTGGTGCGCCCGGCTCACTTGCCGCCGTTGATCGCGGACTTGTCGATCGCGCCGGACTGCGCGCCCCACTTCTCCAGGACCTTCTGGTACGAACCGTCCTTGATGATCGCGTCGACGGCTTCCTTCAGCACATCACGCAGCTGCGTGTTCTTCTTGCTGAGGACGATGCCGAACGGGCCGGCGTCGTACTGCTTGTTGATCACCTCGTAGACGTTGCCGCCGCCGGCCTTGCGGGCCAGGTCGATCGCCACCGGGTAGTCGTTGATGCCGGCCACCGCGCCGCCGGACTTCACACGGGTCTGGGCCTCGGTGTCGTTGTCGAACGACTCGATGTCGATGGCCTTCTTGCCCGAGCTCTTGCACTTCGCGGACTGGTCCTGCAGGGCCTTCTCGTACGTGGTGCCCCGCTGGACGGCGGCCGTCTTGCCGCACAGGTCCTCGATGCCCTTGACGCCCTCGGGGTTGCCCTTCTTCACGTAGATGGCCGTACCCGCGACGAAGTAGTCGACGAAGTCGACGCCCTGGCCGAGCTTCTTGCCCTTGTCGTCCAGGCCCTCCTGGCGCTGCTTGTTGTCCGTGATGGACGAGATCGCGACGTCGTAGCGCCCGGAGTTGACCGCCGTGATCAGCCCGTCGAAGGAACCGGAGGTCCACTGGAACTTCACGCCGAGCTGCTTGCTCAGAGCCTCGCCCAGGTCAGGGTCGACGCCGACGATCTTGCCGCCCTCGGTCGACTCCATGGGGGCGTACTCGGCGTTGGTGCCGACCTTGATGACACCGGCGTCCTGGATCTTCTTCGGCAGCTTGGAGAAGAGGGGGGCGCTGTTGCCCGACTCCTTCTTGCCCCCGTCATTGCTGTTGGTCTGGTCACCGCAGCCGGTGAGGATCAGGGCGCCTGCGACCGCGATCGCACCGGCCGCTGCCAGACGGGTGGGTGCGGCGGTCGTACGACGGGTGGAGCCTGCGGTCATTTTGGGTTCCTCCGGCGGATCGGTGGAGTTGCCGATGGGTCGACGAGAACACACACCTTCGGGTGTCGCGACCTCGTGGGTTTACGGCATCTTGCCATTCGGACTCAGCCGTTCAGGGGACCCGTCATGTCAAAATCGGATAACGGGTGACCCCCGAACCGCACCAGGCCGGTACAACATGGCCGGACCATCTGCGGGAATCCGGCCTTCCGGCCGGAAGATCTTCGACGCATCTCGGGATGCGGACCTGCACTCCGAGGTGTTGATCACTGTTCGACCGCCGGTCAAGGGCCCGTCGGGGAATCGTCGAGGACGTGTCCCTATTTTTCGGGACGAACCTTGTGGCCGAGATGTGACCTTCGGGTTCCGCGATGTGACCTTGCCCTTATTGGACTCGTCCTTGGCCCGGTGCGTCCGGTAAGAAGGTTCTTTACACCCCTCATCCGGGGCTCAGGGCGCGTGTGCGGCGCGCCCGTCGCGCAGGACCCGTACGCAACACCGACCGGGACTGACGCGGTGCCCGCCCACCCCTCACCAGGAGTGGCCACCCTCAACCAATGAAGACTTAAGGGGTAAAACAAAGTGGCAGCGGAGATCGTCAATCCTCGCAGCGACAGCAATACGGATCAGGACGGCGGGGCCGAGCCCCTCGATTCCTTCGATCCGGCGTTCGCGCTGCACCGCGGCGGCAAGATGGCCGTGCAGGCCACCGTGCCGGTCCGTGACAAGGACGACCTGTCCCTGGCGTACACGCCCGGCGTTGCGAAGGTGTGCAGCGCCATCGCCGAGCAGCCGGAACTCGTCCACGACTACACGTGGAAGTCGTCCGTCGTGGCCGTGGTCACCGACGGCACGGCGGTGCTCGGACTCGGGGACATCGGCCCCGAGGCCTCCCTTCCGGTGATGGAAGGCAAGGCGATTCTGTTCAAGCAGTTCGGCGGCGTCGACGCCGTGCCGATCGCGCTCGACTGCACCGGCGTCGACGAGATCGTCGAGACCGTGGTGCGGCTCGCGCCGTCCTTCGGTGGCGTCAACCTCGAGGACATCTCGGCGCCGCGGTGCTTCGAGATCGAGCGGAAGCTGCAGGAGCGGCTGGACATCCCGGTCTTCCACGACGACCAGCACGGTACGGCGGTCGTGACGCTGGCGGCCCTCAGGAACGCCGCGCGGCTGAGCGGACGTGCCGTCGGGGACCTGCGGGCCGTGATCTCGGGTGCCGGCGCGGCCGGTGTCGCCATCGCCAAGATGCTGGTCGAGGCCGGTATCGGGGATGTCGCGGTGGCCGACCGCAAGGGCATCGTGTCGGCCGACCGGGACGACCTGACGGACGTCAAGCGGGAGCTCGCCTCCTTCACCAACAAGGCCGGCATCACCGGGTCGCTCGAGGCGGCCCTGGAGGGTGCGGACGTCTTCATCGGCGTCTCCGGCGGTACGGTCGCGGAGGAGGCCGTCGCCTCGATGGCCGAGGGCGCGTTCGTGTTCGCCATGGCCAACCCGAACCCCGAGGTGCACCCCGACGTCGCGCACAAGTACGCGGCGGTCGTGGCGACCGGACGGTCGGACTTCCCGAACCAGATCAACAACGTGCTGGCGTTCCCGGGCATCTTCGCGGGCGCGCTCCAGGTTCGGGCCTCCCGGATCACCGAGGGGATGAAGATCGCGGCGGCCGAGGCGCTGGCCGGGGTCGTCGGGGACGACCTTGCCGCGGACTACGTGATTCCGTCGCCGTTCGACGAGCGGGTGGCTCCGGCCGTCACGGCGGCTGTGGCGGCCGCGGCCCGCGCGGAGGGTGTCGCTCGGCGCTGACGCGCCGTCGGTACTGATGGCCCCGCCCGTCTGGGCGGGGCCATTTTTTGCCCAGCCACCCGCCCGTTCGGGTGGTTTGCGCGGACGTCCGCCCCGTCCTCGAACGACGGAGGGGCTTGTAGTGCAAGAGGGCGTGTGTCACAGAGCTCTGCGGTTCCGTCGGGGCGGTGTGCCGCCTATCGTCAAGGTCATGTTCGCCGTCTACGCCGCCCGCATCGACCGTGACCAGCCACTCAGCGGCCTCGAGTTGGGGGACCGGCCCGCTCCCGCGGCCCGGCCCGGCTGGAGTGTCGTCGACGTCAGGGCCGCCTCCCTCAACCACCACGACCTCTGGTCCCTCAAGGGTGTGGGCCTGTCCGAGGACAAACTGCCGATGATCCTCGGCTGCGACGCCGCCGGTGTCGACGAGGACGGCAACGAGGTCGTCCTGCACTCCGTGATCGGGCAGAGCGGTCACGGCGTCGGCCCCAGGGAACCCCGTTCCATCCTCACCGAGCACTACCAGGGCACGTTCGCCGAGCAGGTCGCCGTGCCGACCTGGAACATCCTGCCCAAGCCCAAGGAGCTGTCCTTCGCGGAGGCAGCCTGTCTGCCCACGGCCTGGCTGACGGCGTACCGCATGCTCTTCACCAACGCGGGCGTACGTCCCGGTGACTCGGTCCTCGTGCAGGGCGCCGGCGGCGGGGTCGCGACGGCTGCGATCGTGCTCGGGAAGGCGGCGGGGCTGCGGGTCTTCGCCACCAGCCGGGACGAGGCCAAGCGGAAGCGCGCCGTGGAACTGGGTGCCGTCGAGGCGCTGGAGTCGGGGGCGCGGCTGCCGCAGCGCGTCGATGCCGTCATAGAAACCGTGGGCGCCGCCACCTGGTCGCACTCGGTGAAGTCGCTGAGGCCGGGCGGCACGCTCGTCATCTCGGGCGCGACGAGCGGTGACCGGCCCTCGCATGCCGAACTGACCCGCATCTTCTTCCTCGAACTCAAGGTCGTCGGCTCCACGATGGGCACCAAGGACGAGCTGGAGGACCTGCTGTCCTTCTGCGCCGCGACCGGGGTACGTCCCGTCATCGACGAGATGCTGCCTCTGGACCGGGCGCGGGAGGGCTTCGAACGGCTGCAGTCGGGCGAGCAGTTCGGAAAGATCGTGCTCACCAACGACTGACCTCTCCTGTCCGCACATGCTCACGGCCGGCCCGGCTTCGGGCCGGCCGTCGGCATGTGTCAGCTGGGCGGGGGTGTCCGTGGCGGGTTCTAGGGTGGGCCTGCCGAGGTTGGCCTGGTCCTTCGAAGGAGTTCTCATGACCGTGTCCGAGCCCGTGCCGCTGGTGTTCGTCCCTGCGGAGGGGGCCGTGCGTGAGGCGGTGACCAAGGTGGGCGGGCAGCCCGTGTGGCTGGAGGAGCCGCAATGGCCGCTGTCGCGCGAGACGGGCCGGCCGATGGAGTTCCTGGGCCAGTTCGCCCTGGAGGGCGGCCGGCTCGCCTGTCTGTTCATGACCGGGGACGAGGGGGAGTACGTCGACGGCACCTGGGAGCCGGAGGGCGGGGAGAACGCCCTGGTGATCCAACCCGGCGGCCACATCCCGGACTTCGTGGCCGTCGAGCGACGGGCGGAGGGGCCGAGCGCGGGAGCCGACCATCTGCCGCGGCACACCGACTCCGGTGAGCACTCCGGTGAGCACTCCGGTGAGCACTCCTCCGAGGAAGAGGACCGTCGGCCCTGGCAGTTCCTCGGCGGGCCCGGTGTCGAACCGCACTGGCTCCAGGGCGACGAGACGCCCGGCGAAGGATGGCAACTGGTGGTCCAGCTCGACTCCGGGAAGCTGCCCTTCCACGTCAACTTCGGTGACGCGGGCTTCGGTTATGCCTTCCTCTCACCCGACGGCAAGGAGGGCCGCTTCCTCTGGCAGTGCACCTGAAAGGGTGACGTCCGCGCTCGCGGAAAGCGGCCCGCCGGCGCTCACGCCCGCGGTGTGCGCAGTATCGCTCCGATGTGCGCCGCCGCCGTCGAGAGATGGCGGCGGGCGTCGCGGAGCTGTTCGTCCGTGACTCCGTGGTCCCGGGCCGCGTCACGGATGTCGTCCCGGAACCGGTCGAGCAGGCGGTCGAGGTCGCGGGACGGGTCTCCGGTGGTGGCCTCGTGCGCCCACGACGGTTCGTACTGCGCCGGGAAGTCCTCCTTGGTGTGCGAGTACTCGGGCCGCGGTGCCGAGGTGCCGGTGCCGCCCCGTCCGAACCCGAAGTCCTTTCCGAACTCCCTGCCGAAGTCCTTCCCGAAGTCCCCGAACTCCTTGGCCAGTTCGGTCAGGCCCTCCCGCACCCCCGTCGGCCAGTCGCCCCGCGCGAAGTGGTCCTGCACCTGCTCCTGCACCCGCCTGGCGATGCGCTGCAGCTCCTCCTGGGCCTGGGCCCGTGCCTGCTCCTGCGCCTCCTTGGCCTGGCGCCGGGCGCGCTGGGCCTCCTCGCGGGCGCGGCGGCTCTCGTCCTTGGCGCGCCGCGCCTGCTCCTTCCACTCCTGCTTGACGCGCCGCATCTCCTCCTTCGCGGCACGCCAGGACTCCTTGTCGCCGTACTCGCCGAAGTCACCGGGGGAGCCGTCCCCTTCGCCGCGTCCCTTGCCGCCGGGGCCCCGCCGGGCCTCCGTGGCCGCGGCCCGCATCTCGCGCCGCAGATCGCCCGCAGCACCGCGTACGTCGGCCCGGATCTCGGCGGCCAGTTCCGCGACCGACTCGCGGATCTCCAGCTCCAGGTCGGCCAGCTCGCCGCCGCGGTCGGCCAGTTCGGCGCGGCCCGCGTCCGTGATGGCGTACACCTTGCGGCCGCCCTCGGTGGTGTGGGTGACCAGGCCCTCGGCCTCCAGCTTCGCCAGGCGGGGGTAGACGGTGCCCGCCGACGGTGCGTACAGACCCTGGAAGCGCTCCTCGAGGAGGCGGATCACCTCGTAGCCGTGGCGCGGGGCCTCGTCCAGCAGTTTCAGCAGGTAGAGGCGGAGGCGGCCGTGGGCGAAGACGGGAGGCATGTCAGAGCACCTTCTTGTCGGTCGTGCCGTCGGCCGGGGCGTCGGTCGAGTCGTCGTCCTGGCCGGAAACGGAATTGTCCCCCGAGTCTTCGCGCGGTCCCTCCGCCGGGGTGCTCGCCGGGCCGGTCCCCGCGGCCGGCTTCGCACCCGCCGGAGGTGTGTCCTCGACCAGGGGGCCGATGTCCTCGGGCGCCACGTCCCACGGCTCGTCCTCCGCGGGAGGCCGCCGCAGCAGGGCGATCGAGCCCGAGACGGTCGTCGCCTTCAGGCTTCCGCTGCCCGAGCCGAGCCGGCCGGTGATCCTCTTGGCGCCCCACTGACCGCTGACCCGCAGGTCCTCGAAGGCGTTGGACACCGTCCCGCTCGCGGTGTTCGCCTCCACCTCCGCATCCGCCGGGTGGGGGAGCCGGATGGCGATCTCGCCGGAGACGTTGGCCAGGACGATGTTCGTCGGGCGGCTCGCCGGATCGAGGTCGACGATCATCGAGCCGCTCACCGAGTCGGCCTTGACCGAGGAGCCCGCCTCGACCACGGTCAGATCACCGGAGACGGAGTTGAACCGGAGGTCGCCGCGGAGGGCCTGCGCCTCCAGGTTCCCCGAGACGGTGTCGGCGCGCACCGGGCCCGTCAGCCCTACCAGGGTGGTGTCCCCGGTGACCCCCTTCACCTCCGTACGCCCGTCGATCCCCGAGACCACCGCCGCGGCGCCGACCACGCCCACCTCCACGCGCGTGTCGGCGGGGACGGCGAGGGAGACGACGGCGCTGCGGCGCCATCCCTTGCGGTCGAGCCACTTGAGGAAGCCCTTCCAGGGCAGGTCGTCGTACGCGACGGTGAGGGTGCCGCCCTGCTGGCTCACCAGCAGCGGGGGTCCCTCGATCTCGGAGACCTCCAGTCGGGCGGAACCTTCGTCCGTGCCCACCACGTTCACCGTTCCGTTGACGATGCGTACGTGGAGTTCGCTCACGGGCTTGTCGAAGGTGAGTTTCCGCGGCTCACCGACAGACCACTCGGACATGGTGCAGACCTCCCCGTCACAACGCGCCATATCGCGTCTCCTGCAATTCACGATATATCGCGGACGGGGAAAGTCAAGACACTCGTTCTGGTGATCTCCGCGGTCCCGGAAATGACCAAAGAGGGCGTATCGCCCTAGCGTGTGACCATGTCGAACGTCGGTGCCCTGCTCCTGTGCCGGGCGCGGCCCGAGTCCGTCGCCCCCGCCGCCCACCTGCTGCGCGACCCCATGCTGCTCGCCCCGGCGGGCGCCACCTGGAGCGTGCTTCTTCCCGAGGGCCGGCCCTGGCTGGACGGCGGCGAACCCGTCGACCGCGTGCTGACCGGCTGGGCCGCCGCTCTCGCCGTCGGCGCCCCCTGGCCCGTACTCGCCCTGTGGTGGGACGCCGACCGCGCGGGCTTCACCCTCGCGTCGGGCTTCCGACGCCCCGTGGGCTACGTCTGGCTCGCGAACGGCACCCCGGCCGGTGAGGACGAGGCCATGCGCACGTTCGCCGCCCGACTGGGCCTGGACCCGGTGCTCGACGTGCAGGACCTGGACCGGCTCACGAAGCCCGACCCCGGGACCGACGCCCGCGCCCGTCTGCGCGCTCTGATCGCCGTCCTCACGCGCGCGGGAGTCGCACTCCCCGAGGGCATCACCCCGGGCGAATCCACCGACCGCCTCCGCGAGGCCGCGCACGCCCTGCCGGACACCCGCCCCACCGAGTGGCCGGACCGGCGCGAGGCGGAACTCGACGCCATCGGGAGCCGCCACCTGGGCCCGTGGCTGCCGTGGACGGGAACGCCCCGGGCGCGCGCCCTGGCCCTGGCCCAGGTGGCGGCCGGACTCCCGCTCACGGCCTGGGGCCTATGGCGCCGCAGCGGCGGCTGGACCGCGGCCGGGACGCTGCTGCTGGCGCACGGGGCGCTGGGGCTGACGTACGACCTGGTGCGACCGTGGGACTGAGGACGACGCAGCCCCTGGGACCGCGGGCCGCGAAAGCCTTGCGACTGCGGGCGGTGCAGCTCTGGGGCCGGGGCTGCGAAAACTTGGGACTCGGGGGGAAGCGCACGGGAGCCTTGGGACTGTGGGCCGTGCGGCTCTGGGGCCGGGAGCTGCGAAAGGCTCGGGGCTCGGGGACAGCGCACGGGAGCTTTGGGATTGCGGGCCGTGTAGCCCTGGGGCTCGGGCTGCGTGAGCATCGGGGCTCAGGGGCGTGAAGGCCTGGGGCTGAGGCGCACGTGGGCCCTGCGGGTGCGGGCCGGGAAGCCTTGGGATTGCGGCTCGTGCAGCCCTGGGACCGAGCGCTGCGAAGCTCTTGGGACTCAGGGAAGTGAAACCCCGGGGACTGAAGCACACGAGTGCCCTGGGGATTAGGCGCACGGGACTGTGGCGCACCAGTGCCCGGGGGCTGAGGCGCACGGGACTCAAGCGCACGACTGCCCTGGGACTGAAGCGTGCCAGTGCCCCGAGGCCGACAGGCGCGAAAAAGGGGCGCCGCGCGGGCGTCCCGGGAGGTGGGGTCCTACTCGTCGTCCTCGTCGTCCAGTCGTGCCAGCCACGTCGCCAGTCGCTCCACCGGTACCTCGAAGTCCGGGTTGAGGTCGACGAACGTGCGCAGTTGCTCCGCGAGCCACTCGAAGGTGACCTCTTCCTCGCCGCGCCGCTTCTCCAGCTCTTCGATGCCTCGGTCGGTGAAGTACATGGGGTCAAGGATAAGTGGGCCGAAACGGCTGGGCCGCACCCCCGGAAGCGGGAGTGCGGCCCAGCCGCGCATGACCTGTGGAGCGGTTACGCCTCGAACACCTCGCGGACGAGCTGCTCCTGCTCCGCCTGGTGCCGCTTCGCGGAACCGACGGCCGGGGACGAGCTGTGCGGGCGCGAGATGCGGCGCAGGCGCTCGCCGTGCGGGACGTCCGCGCCGACCGCCAGGTCGAGGTGGTCGATCAGGTTGAGGGCGATGAACGGCCAGGCACCCTGGTTCGCCGGCTCCTCCTGGGCCCACAGGTACTTCTCGACGTTCGGGTACTTGGCGATCTCCGCCTGGAGCTCGGCACCCGGCAGCGGGTACAGCCGCTCGACACGGACGATGGCGATGTCCGTGGCGCCGCGCTTGGTGCGCTCGGCCTCCAGGTCGTAGTACAGCTTGCCCGCCACGAAGACGACCTTGCGGACCGCGGCCGGGTCGACCGTGGAGTCGCCGATGACCGGGCGGAACTGACCCGAGGTGAACTCCTCCGTCTTCGACGCGGCGGCCTTCAGGCGCAGCATCGACTTCGGGGTGAAGACCACCAGCGGCTTGTGGTGCGGGTTGTGCACCTGCCACCGCAGGAGGTGGAAGTAGTTCGACGGGAGGGTCGGCATCGCGACCGTCATGTTGTTCTGGGCGCAGAGCTGCAGGAAGCGCTCGACGCGGGCCGAGGAGTGGTCCGGGCCCTGGCCCTCGTAGCCGTGCGGGAGGAGCAGGGTGACGCCGGACGTCTGACCCCACTTCTGCTCCGCCGCCGAGATGTACTCGTCGACCACCGTCTGCGCGCCGTTGACGAAGTCGCCGAACTGCGCCTCCCACATCACGAGCGCGTCCGGGCGGGCCAGCGAGTAGCCGTACTCGAAGCCCATGACCGCGTACTCGGAGAGCAGGGAGTTGTAGACGTTGTAGCGGGCCTGCTCCTCGGCGAGGTACTGGAGCGGGGTGTACTCCTCGCCCGTCTCGCGGTCGATGAGGACCGCGTGGCGCTGGCCGAAGGTGCCGCGCTGGGAGTCCTGGCCCGACAGGCGCACCGGGGTGCCCTCGAGGAGCAGGGAGCCCACGGCGAGCGTCTCGCCCATGCCCCAGTCGATCGTGCCGTCCTCGACCATCGTCGCCCGGCGCTGCAGCTGCGGCAGCAGACGCGGGTGGACGTGGAAGTGGTCGGGGATGTTGACCTGGGACTCGGCGATCCGCTTCACGACCTCCGTGGAGATCGCGGTGTTCACGGCGACCGGGAACTCGGCCTGCGGGTCCGAGGCCGGAGCCGCGGCCGGCTGCGAGACCGCCTCGCGGACCTCCGTGAAGACCTTCTCCAGCTGGCCCTGGTAGTCCTGCAGGGCCTGCTCGGCCTCTTCCAGGGTGATGTCGCCGCGACCGATCAGGGACTCGGTGTAGAGCTTGCGCACCGAGCGCTTCTTGTCGATCAGGTCGTACATCAGCGGCTGGGTGAAGGCCGGGTTGTCCGACTCGTTGTGACCGCGGCGGCGGTAGCAGATGAGGTCGATCACCACGTCCTTGTTGAACGCCTGGCGGAACTCGAAGGCCAGCCGCGCGACGCGGACCACGGCCTCCGGGTCGTCGCCGTTCACGTGGAAGATCGGGGCCTCGATCATCCTCGCCACGTCCGTCGCGTACATCGACGAGCGGGAGGACTCCGGGGCGGCGGTGAAGCCGACCTGGTTGTTGATGACGATGTGGACCGTGCCGCCGGTGCGGTAGCCGCGCAGCTGCGACATGTTCAGGGTCTCGGCCACCACGCCCTGGCCCGCGAAGGCCGCGTCGCCGTGCAGGGCGACCGGAAGGACGGTGAAGTCCGTGCCGCCCTTGTTGATGATGTCCTGCTTGGCGCGGGTGATGCCCTCGATGACCGGGTCGACCGTCTCCAGGTGGGAGGGGTTCGCGGCCAGCGAGACGGTGATCTGCTCGCCGTCCAGGCCGGTGAAGGTGCCCTGGGCGCCCAGGTGGTACTTCACGTCGCCGGAGCCGTGCATCGACTTCGGGTCGAGGTTGCCCTCGAACTCGCGGAAGATCTGCGCGTACGACTTGCCGACGATGTTGGCGAGCACGTTCAGGCGGCCGCGGTGGGCCATGCCGATGACGACCTCGTCCAGGCGGGACTCGGCGGCGGAGTCGATGACCGCGTCGAGCAGCGGGATGACGGACTCGCCGCCCTCCAGGGAGAAGCGCTTCTGGCCGACGTACTTCGTCTGCAGGAAGGTCTCGAAGGCCTCCGCGGCGTTCAGCCGGCGCAGGATGCGCAGCTGCTCCTCGCGCTCCGGCTTGGAGTGCGGGCGCTCCACCCGGTCCTGGATCCACTTGCGCTGCTTGGGGTCCTGGATGTGCATGAACTCGATGCCGGTGGTGCGGCAGTACGAGTCGCGCAGCACACCGAGGATGTCGCGCAGCTTCATCATCGACTTGCCGGCGAAGCCGCCGACGGCGAACTCGCGCTCCAGGTCCCACAGGGTGAGCCCGTGCTCGGTGATGTCCAGGTCGGGGTGCTTGCGCTGGCGGTACTCCAGCGGGTCGGTGTCGGCCATGACGTGGCCGCGGACCCGGTAGGAGTGGATCAGCTCGAAGACCCGGGCGGCCTTGGTGACGTCGTCGTCGTGGCTGGCGTCGATGTCCTTGAGCCAGCGGACCGGCTCGTAGGGGATGCGCAGGGCCT
Organism: Streptomyces sp. NPDC001137; assembly: GCF_040298885.1. Taxonomy (NCBI): domain Bacteria; kingdom Bacillati; phylum Actinomycetota; class Actinomycetes; order Kitasatosporales; family Streptomycetaceae; genus Streptomyces; species Streptomyces sp. NPDC001137. The sequence goes on along the minus strand of NZ_JBEPBA010000013.1, from coordinate 147,685 downwards.
CGAAGATCTCGTCGTAGAAGCCGTTCTCGCCGAGGAGGAGGTTCGCGACGATCCGCAGGAACTCGCCGGAGGCGGCGCCCTGGATGACCCGGTGGTCGTAGGTCGACGTGAGCGTCATGACCTTCGAGATGCCGAGCTTGTTCAGGGTGTCCTGGCTGGTGCCCTGGAACTCCGCCGGGTAGTCCATGGAGCCGACGCCCATGATGACCGACTGGCCGGGCATCAGACGCGGGACCGAGTGGACGGTGCCGAGACCGCCGGGGTTGGTCAGGGAGACCGTGACGCCGGTGAAGTCGTCCATCGTCAGCTTGCCGTCACGGGCGCGGCGGACGATGTCCTCGTAGGCCTGCCAGAACTCGAAGAAGTTCAGCGTCTCGGCCTTCTTGATGCCCGCGACGACCAGCTGGCGGTCGCCGTTGGGCTTCACCAGGTCGATGGCGAGGCCGAAGTTGATGTGCGGCGGCTTGACGAGGGTGGGCTTCCCGTCCTTCTCCGCGTAGTGCCAGTTCATCGACGGCATCGTCTTGATGGCCTGCACCATCGCGTAGCCGATCAGGTGCGTGAAGGAGATCTTCCCGCCCCGGGCGCGCTTGAGGTGGTTGTTGATGACGATGCGGTTGTCGAACAGCAGCTTCACCGGGACCGCGCGCACGGACGTGGCCGTGGGCAGCTCCAGCGAGGCGTTCATGTTCTTCGCGACGGCGGCGGCGGGACCGCGCAGGGTCACCAGCTCGGGGCCGTCGGCGGCCTCGGTCGCGGGCGCGGCCTTGGCGGCGGCGGGCTTCGCCGGAGCCGGGGCGGGGGCCGCGGCGGCCGGCTTCGCGGGGGCGGGCGCCGCAGCGGCGGCCGCGGGCTTCGGGGCCTCGGGGGCCGGCGCGGGAGCGGGCGCCGCGGGGGCGGCCGGGGCCTGCGCCGCCGGAGCGGCGGGCGCCGCGGGTGCCGGAGTGGTGGTCTCTGCGGCCCCCGCGGCCGCAGTACCCGCCGGAGCCGAGGCGGCGGGGGCCCCGGGCTTGTAGTCGGCGAAGAAGTCCCACCAGGCTCGGTCTACCGAATTCGGGTCCTGGAGGTACTGCTGATAGATCTCGTCGACGAGCCACTCGTTGGGGCCGAACGCCGCAGCGGGGTTCTTGCCCGCTTGGTCTGCGTCGGTCGAGATGCTCGAGTTACTGGGGGACTGTGGCGACACGGCGGCAACCGCCCTCTTCCGCTTCACAAGGTGATGGACAGCGGGAATAAAGGCTACGCCCCCAAGACCCAGAAGGTCAGGCCGGGCAGGTTCATCGTCGTGTAAGTCACATCGGAAACCGTGTTTCGGGCCTGGAAATGGCGGGAAACAAACGCGGTTCCGGTACGGAGGGGGGCGGCGGGAAACGCCGACGCGAGCCCTGCACGCTCAGCGCGCAGGGCGGGTGCCTGATCACACGTGTCCGTCCGTGCGGACCCCGGTGGATCTTGAGGCTCCGGTTCGGACTTTACGTCAACTTTGAACGGATGTCTCTCCCGGGAGGGTGACGAGAATCCGGCAGCCCCGCTCGGATTCGGCCACTCCGATCCCGCCACCGTGCAGGTCGACGGCCCAGCGGGCGATCGCGAGGCCCAGCCCCGTACCGCCGTCGCCGCCCTGTCCGTTGGAGGCGCCCGCGCCTCCGCGGTTGAACCTCTCGAAGACCCGGTGCCACTCCGAGCGCGGAATGCCGGGGCCCTCGTCCAGCACCTCCAGCTCCAGCGACTCCGGCTGCGTCCCGCGCCGCGCCTTCACGGTCACACGGCCGTGCGGCGGGCTGTGCTTGACCGCGTTGTCGATGAGATTTGCCACTACCTGGTGGATCCGCTCGGGGTCCGCGTGCGCCGTCAGCTCCGGCGGGGACACGTCGAGGTGCAGATGGACGTCCGTACGGGTGTGGCTGCCGGAGCCGGAGGCGATGCCCGCGCGCGCGGGCACGGCCATGTTGGCCTCCTTCAGCACGCCCGAGAGGTACGGCCAGACCTCGAAGCGCCGCCGGCGCAGCGGTACGACGCCGTTGTCCAGCCGGGACAGGTCCAGCAGCGTCTCCACCAGCCGGCCGAGCCGCTCGGTCTGCTTCAGGGCCGTACGCATGGTCTCCGGGTCGGCCGGGGAGACACCGTCGACGATGTTCTCCAGCACCGCCCTCAGACCCGCGATGGGTGTGCGCAGCTCGTGCGAGACGTTCGCCACCAGCTCCTTGCGCTGGCGGTCCTGGGCCTCCAGGTCGTCGGCCATGCGGTTGATCGTCTGCGCCAGGTCGCCGAGTTCGTCACGGCGGTTCTCGCGCACCCTGCGGGTGTAGTCACCGTGCGAGATGGCCTTGGCCACCGCGTTCATGTCGTCCAGTGGCGCGGTGAGCGAATGCGCCACGAACTGCGTAATGAGCAGTGTGGCGATCATCGAGAAGACCGTGATGAAGCGCAGCTCGGTCGCCGTGCGCATCGCGATCATCATCAGCCCGGTGGTGATCAGGACCGCGATGACGACGAGGGCGCCCAGCTTGGTCTTGATCGAGAACGGGCTCACGCCGCCCCAGGGCTCCCCGGGGCTTCTCCGGCCGGCCGGATCGCCGCTCATGGCGTCGGGGTCTCCAGCGCGTAGCCCACGCCGTGCACCGTGCGGATCCGCTCGGCGCCGATCTTCCGGCGCAGCGCCTTGATGTGGCTGTCGACCGTACGGGTGCCGGAGGCGTCCGCCCAGTCCCACACCTCGGCCAGCAGCTGCTCACGGGAGAGCACCGCGCGCGGCGTGTTCGCGAGGCACACCAGCAGGTCGAACTCGGTGGGCGTCAGATGCACGTCCTCGGAGTGCACACGCACCCGCCGCTGGGCGTGGTCGATCTCCAGCTCGCCCAGGCGCAGGATGCCGCTTCTGGGCGTCGTGGCGGCCAGCGCGGCCCGCTCCACCCGGCGCAGCAGCACATGCACGCGTGCGGCCAGCTCCCGCATGGAGAAGGGCTTGGTCATGTAGTCGTCGGCGCCGACGCCGAGCCCGACCAGCATGTCGGTCTCGTCGTCGCGCGCGGTCAGCATCAGCACCGGCACCGGGCGCTGGGCCTGCACACGGCGGCAGACCTCCAGGCCGTCGAAGCCGGGCAGCATGATGTCGAGGATCAGCAGGTCGGGCTGCCAGGCCTCGGCGGTGTCGACGGCCGCCGGGCCGTCGCCCGCGGTCTGCACGAGGAAACCCTCTGCGCGCAGGCGGGCCGCGATGGCGTCGACGATGGTCGCGTCGTCCTCGACCACCAGGACCCTGCGCTGCGCGCCCGGGGTCGCCGTCGTGCCGTTGTGGGATGTGTGGGTCTGCTCCATCGCCCGCCCCTGAGTTGCTTTCCGGAATCCGTGGGGTGATCCGTTACCTGGCTCATGCCTGCGCATGCTTGCGATTGACGCTTGAATGATCTGCGCCAGAGAAGCAGAGTACGGGGAGTCACCGTCCCACGGCTATCCAGGTCGGACGGCGATGTGCACAACGTCGGGAACGCCACGGGCAACCGGGATCTCTTCGGTACGCACCTGTTGGAACCCGGCATTCCGCAAGGTTTCTTCGAAATCCGGAGAGGGCTGCGCGGACCACACCACCAGCACTCCGCCCGGCTTCAACACCCTTGCGCAGCTTGTCAGTCCGACGGGTGAGTAGAGATCGTCGTTGCCCTCGGTGACGGTCCAGTCGGGGCCGTTGTCGATGTCCAGGCACAGGGCGTCATAAGTGGCGGATGTCTCATGGACGTACTCGATCAGATCGGCCTCCACGATCCGCGTACGCGGATCGGCGACGGCCCGGGCCGACAGGGCGGCGAGGGGGCCGTTCAGGTGCCAGTCGATGATCGCGCGCTCGCGCTCCACGACCGTGATCGCGCCCCAGCGGGGGTCGGCCGCCGCGTGTGCGAGCGAGAAGCCGACACCGAGGCCTCCGATCAGCACGTCCGGCGCCCCGCGGGGGCCCAGGGCGTCGAGTGCGGCGTCCACGAGGAGCCGCTCCGAGCGGCCGTCCGAGGTGTCCATCAGAAAGCAGCCGTTGGCGATGATCTGCAGCAACTCGCCGTGCCGGCGGAGCACGACCTCGCCGTACGGGCCCTCGCGACGGTCCAGGACCACAGGGGTGTCGTAGGTGGCGGTCATGGCCCCATCCTGCATGAACTCGGGTTCACAGCCAGGGGAATTACCGGGGGCGCCGCGGGGTGTCGCGCGCCTCGCGCCCGCTGCGGGGCGGGCCTACGCTCGAAGCAGAGCGCTCCGCGTCGGGGCGTGGATCGTCCGCGGGTTAGTTGTGGCTGGTGGTGCCCCGCGGCGGAGCCGCTGAGGTCACGGCCCCGCGCGTCTTCGGGGCGCCGGTGAAGCCGAGGCCTGCGAGAAGTGCGGGGTGGCTGCATGGCCGCGAATTACCCGTTCGTGGGACGCGAGGACGTGCTCGGTGAGCTTCGGGGGGCCTTGGAGCGCGCCGCGTCCGGCCGGGGAGGGCTCGTCACCCTCACCGGGCCCGCCGGTGCGGGCAAGACCCGTACCGCGGAGGAGGTCACGGCGCACGCCGGTGCCTTTCGCGTCCTGTGGACCTGGTGTCCGCCGGAGACCGCCGGGCGGGCCTTTCGGCCATGGTCGCGGCTGCTGCGGGAGCTGGTCGCGGAGGATGTGGCCTGTGGGCGGCTGGTGGCCGCGTCGCCGCCGCTGCGGGCGCTGGTCTCGGCCGCGGCGGGCGGCGCCCTGCGCGGTGCCGACCCGGAGACCGCACGGCTGCGGCTGGCGGGCGATGTCTCCGAACTCCTGGCCACCGCCGCGCGCCGCCGCCCGCTGCTCCTGATCCTGGACGACGTGCACGCCGCCGACGCCTCCTCGCTGCGGCTGCTGCTGGAGACCGCGGACGCGGCCCGCAGCTGCCCGGTCCTGCTGCTGGCGACGGCTCGGGACGAGGACGCGGCCTGGGGGGACGACGGATGGGCCCGGGCTCAACTGCTGCGGCGGGGGCGGGCGTTGGGGCTCGGCCCGTTGCAGGAGCGGGACGTGGCGGTGTTGGTCGAGGCGGTGACGGGGGCCGCACCGGAGGCGGATGCGCTGCGTGCGCTGGTACGGCGGACGGGCGGGGACGCGTTCTTCGTCACCGAGCTGCTGCGGGCCGGGAGTTGGGGCGCCGCGCCGCCCGGGGACGGGGGCGGCCCCGGTGTCCCCTCGGTCGCCGTCCGGGCCGCCGTACGGGACCGGATGGACGACCTGACCCCGCGCGCCGCGCGCGTGCTGGAGGTGGCGGCCGTCCTCGGCACCCGGTTCCGGCTCGATGTGCTCGCCGAGGCCGCGGAGGTGCCGCTGGGCGAACTGCGCACGCTGCTGGGGGAGGCCGCCGGGGCCGGGCTGCTGGGCGAGGCCGGGGCCGACCGGGGCGCCTTCCGGCACGACCTGCTCCGGGACGCGGTCCACGACACCCTCGCCCCGGCCGAACGCGCCGACCTCCACCGGACGGCCGCCGAGGTCCTCGCCGGCTACGCCCGCCGCGGCCGCGACACCGGCCCGGCGGAAGTGGCCCACCACCTGCTCCTCTCCGGCCCCGAACAGGCGGTGGAAGCCGCGAGATACGCCCACGAGGCAGCGACCCGCGCGGAGGCCCTGTTCGCGTTCGAGGATGCGGCCCGGTGGTACGAGCGGGCGGTGGAGCTGTGGGACGGGGGTGCTGTCGGGGCCGGTGGCGGTGGCACGGGGGCCGTGGCTCTAGGTGGTGGCAGCGCGACGGCGAGGCCTTCGGGCGTTCGTGTCGAAGGGGTCGGGGCGGATGGCCGTGGGGGCGGTCGCGGGTCTGGCGGGGGTGCTGTCGGGACCGGTGGTGGTGGCAGGGGGGCCATGGCTCTAGGTGGCGGCAGCGCGACGGCGAGGCCTACGGGCGTTCGTGTCGAGGGGGTCGGGGCGGATGGCGGTGGGAGCGGTCATGGGGCCGGGCGTGGTGCTGACGAGGAGCACGGCTCCGGGCGTGGTGCCGACGAGGAGCGCGGTTCCGGGCAGGGGTATCGCGTCGAACTCGTGGAGGCTCTTCTCGGGCTTGGCTCCGCGCTGCTCGGGGCCGGGGAGCGGGAGGCCGCGCGGGCCGCGCTGCTCAGGGCCGCCGGGTTGGCGCGGGAGGCCGGGCGGGCCGATCTGCTGGCCAGGGCCGCGCTGGGGCTCGGGACCGGGCCCGTCGGGTTCGAGGTCGACCTCGAGGACCGTGAGCAGCTCGACCTGCTGACCGAGGCCCGCGCCGCGCTCGCCGCCGAGCCCGCGCTCCCCCACTCTCGGCTCCGCTCGAGCGGGGGGACCCCCATGGCCCTGCGCGCCGCCGTCACCGCACGGCTCTCGCTCGCCGCCGGGCTGGTGGAACCGGAGAAGCACCGCATAGCCCTCGCCGAGGAGGCCGTCCACACCGCACGGGAGGCCGGTGATCCGGCGGCCCTCGGCCCGGCCCTGGCCGCGCTGTGCGACGCCCGGCCCGGCCCCGACCACTGCCGCGACCGGCTCGACTGGTCCACGCGGATCGTGACCACCGCCCGCGACCTGCGCGACCCCGTGCTCGAACTCCTCGGCCGGAGGCTGCGGTTGGTCGCGCTGATGGAGACCGGCGACTTCGCCGGGGCCGACGCGGAGGCGGGGGCGTACGAGACCGCCGTACGACCGCTGCGGCGGCCCCTGTACGCCTGGTACGTGCCCCTGTGGCACGGGACGCGGGCCCTGATGGAGGGCCGGTACGAGGACTGCGCCGCCGCGCTCGACGAGGTCGAGGACCTGGGCCGCAGGGCCGGCAGCGCCAACGCCGCCATGCTCGCCGTCACCCAGCGCTGGTGCCTGTACGCAGAGACCGGCGACGCGGCCGGCCTGGAGCGGGTGCGGGCGGAGGCGACCATGCTGGAACGCTCCCCGATGCTCTGGCCCCGCGTCAGCCTCGCACTCGTGGCGGCGCAGTTCGGACGGTTCGACGAAGCCGCGCGCCGCCTTTCGGCCGTCGCACCCCGGCTCGGCGGTGCGCCCCGGGACAGCGAGTGGCTGCCGATGCTGGCGCAGGCGGCGGAGACGGTCGCCGCAGTGGGCTCCCACCCCTGCGCGCCCGCCCTCTACGACCTCCTCGCCCCGTACGCCGGCCTGTTCGCGGTGGAAGGCATCGGTGCGGCGGTACGCGGCCCGGTCGACCGCCATCTGGCGCTGCTGGCAGCGGCCATGGGCGATGCGGACCGCGCCCGCGAGCACCGCGAGAGGGCACTGCGGGCGGCCACGGCGGCGGGCGCGGTCGCACTGACGGAACGCATAGCGGGTGAGACGAACGGCAGGCGGCGGGACAGCGGGGCGCAGGCCGACACCCCGTCCGACACGCCCGGCTCCGCCCTCTTCCGGCGCGAGGGCCCCCTCTGGCACCTCCGCTACGCCGGTCACGCCGTACGTCTCCCCGACAGCAAGGGGCTGAACGACATCGCCGTCCTGCTCGCGCGCCCCGGCACGCCCGTGCCCGCGGTCGAGCTGGCGGCACCGGCCGGCAGGGGGGAGCACGTCGAGGGCCTGCATCCGCAGGGCGACACCGGCGAGGTCGTCGACGCCACCGCACGGGCCGCATACCGGCGCAGGCTGCGGGAGCTGGAGGAGGAGGCCCGGGACGCCGACGAGGCCGGCGACGCCGGGCGTTCGGAGCGGATCGCCGTCGAGCGGGACGCCCTGGTCGGGCAGCTCGCGGCCGCGTACGGCATCGGGGGCCGGGTCCGCCGTACCGGATCGGACGCCGAGCGCGCCCGCACCACCGTCACCGCCCGCATCCGGGCCGCCGTACGGCGGATCGCCGCCGCCCACCCCGAACTCGGCCGGCACCTCGAAACCGCCCTGCACACCGGCACCCTCTGCGTCTACCAGCCGGAACACACGCCCGAGTGGCGGCTGTGAGGCCCCGCCCCACACCGTGCCGTCCGATCTCACGCCCCCTGGGTGAAGCACCCGAACCGGCACACTCAGGGAAGGCAGGACACCATGCCACGCACCGCCAAGGCCGAGGCCGAACTCAAGGTCGACGAGCCCGTCATCGAGGGGCGCTACGCCCAGCTCGGCCCGTACACCGTCGCGTACGAGTCGATGAAGCAGGACATGGACCCCGCCCCGCTCTTCCGGGGCCTGCCCGAGGACCGCTGCCAGTGCCCGCACTGGGGCCAGGTCGTCTCCGGCAAGGTCGTGTTCCGGTACGCCGACCACGACGAGGTCTTCCACGCCGGCGACGCCTACTACGGCGCCCCCGGCCATCTTCCCCTGATCTTCGCCGGCACCGAGATCGTCGAGTTCAGCCCCACCGCGGAACTGAACCGCACGATGGAGGTCGTCGGCCGCAACCTCGCGGGAGCGCAGTCATGACCACCGGCACCGGCACCCGCGTGAAGGAACTCGCCGATCTCTTCGTCCGGTTCCTGGAGACCAACACGGCCCCGGACGGGCTGTTCACGGACGACGTCTTCCTCGACTTCACCGTTCCCCAGTGGCGCCTGCAGGCCGCCGGCCGCGAGGAAGTCGTCGCCGCCCGCCGCCGCAGTCACCCCTTCCTCGGCACCGTGCCGCGCCACCGCGTCGACGCCACGCCGACCGGACTCGTCCTCGAGTTCGAGGAGCAGTGGGAGGACGGGCACGGCGGCACCTGGTACTGCAGGGAGCTGATGCGCGCCGACGTCCGCGACGGCGCCATCAGCGAGGCGTCCGTCTACTGCACCGGCGACTGGGACCCGGCGACACAGGCCGCGCACGCGAGGGAGGTCCACCTGCTGAGGCCGTGAACAAGCCCGGAACGGGAAGCGGGGGTTGCCCTCTGACGCAGGAAAAGCATGAGAGGTTGCTGTGAATCGCCTCTCGCGTGGCGTCGGTCACAGACAGGGACCCCTGTGGTTGCGAAGGGTGGGGCGCAACGGAAGGAGCGCCGCACCGTGGAACCCATCGCGACGGCCGAGAACGAACCATCGGTCGCGCCCCTTCCCGACGTGTCCGAACTCCTCGACGGTATGCCGCGTCAGCGCGGCGCGGCCACCGCCGCCGGACCGACCGTGCAGGTGCCCCTCCCCGCGGCCCGCACCCTGCGCCCCTGGCGCCTCCTGCCGACCCCCACCGGCACGCCGTTCACCTTCGCCTACGCGGCGGTCCTGGCGCTCACCACACTGATCACCACGTACGCCGCCCCGTCCCTCGTCGACACCCTGCTCCAGGCCTCCAGCACGGACGTCGCACATCTCGTGCAGACGCCCGTGCTGGTGCTGCTCGCCAGCGCGCTGTGGATCGCGGGCGGGCTCGCGTCGCCGTACGTGATCTGCTTCCTGCTCGTCCTGACGGCGCTGGAGCGGCGGATAGGCGGGGCGCGCACCGCCGTCGTCTTCCTGCTCGGCCATGTCCTGGCCACCCTCGCGACCGAGGTCCCCATCGGCCTTGCCGTCCTCGTCGGCCACCTCCCCGACAGCTCACTGCACCGCTTCGACTACGGCATCAGCTTCGGCGTCGCCGCCAGCGTCGGAGCCCTGGCCGGGCTGCTCACACCCTGGCTGCGCTGGCCGGTGCTGGTCCTGTTCGGCGGCATGCTGGTCGAGGACCTGATCGAGTTCACGGACCCCATGACCAACTGGGGCCACCTCATCTCACTGGCCATAGGCATCGCGACCTGGCCGATGATTCGCCGCTGGTACCGAGCGGTCACCCCCAGCCCGTCCGGCGTTTGAGGACAAGGCCCCGTCAGGGCCGAAAGGCGGGGGTCTGGGGGCTGCAAACCCCCAGCGAACGCCCACTGCACCGCCGTGATCGCTGACAGCGAACGGGGTCCCGGGAACATTGGCGGAGCGCCATGCATTGAGTCGGCATAACTCAACTTGACTGCCGGAGGGTAGATCATGGCATCGACGTCCACACCGCTCACCCTGCCCGTGCTGCCGCTCGACGACGAGGTCGTGCTGCCCGGCATGGTGGTTCCGCTGGACCTGAACGACGCCGACGTACGCGCCGCGGTGGAGGCCGCCCAGGCCGCCGCCCGCTCCGAACCGGGAAAGCCCAAGGTCCTGCTGGTGCCACGCATCGACGGCACATACCCCGGCACCGGTGTGCTCGGCACCGTCGAGCAGGTCGGCCGGCTCGCCGACGGTGACCCGGGCGCCCTCATCCGCGGCCGCGGCCGTGTGAAGATCGGCGCCGGCACCACCGGCCCGGGTGCGGCGCTGTGGGTCGAGGGGACGAGGATCGACGAGAGCGTGCCCGAGCCGCTGCCCGGTCACGTCACCGAACTGGTCAAGGAGTACAAGGCCCTTGCCACCGCCTGGCTCCGCAAGCGTGGTGCCTGGCAGGTCGTCGACCGTGTCCAGGCCATCGACGACGTCTCCGCGCTCGCCGACAACTCCGGTTACTCGCCCTTCCTGACCACCGATCAGAAGATCGAGCTCCTGGAGACCACCGACCCCGTCGCCCGCCTCAAGCTGGCCACCCAGCACCTGCGCGACCACCTCGCCGAGCAGGACGTCGCCGAGACCATCGCCAAGGACGTCCAGGAGGGCGTCGACAAGCAGCAGCGGGAGTTCCTGCTCCGCCGCCAGCTGGAAGCCGTACGCAAGGAACTGCGCGAGCTCAACGGCGAGCAGGACGGCGAGGAGTCCGACGACTACCGCGCCCGGGTGGAGGCAGCCGACCTGCCGGAGAAGGTCCGCGAGGCGGCGCTCAAGGAGGTCGACAAGCTGGAGCGGTCCAGCGACCAGTCCCCGGAGGGCTCCTGGATCCGCACCTGGCTGGACACCGTCCTCGAACTCCCGTGGAACGAGCGGACCGAGGACGCGTACGACATCCAGGGCGCCAAGGCGATCCTCGACGCCGAGCACGCGGGCCTGGAGGACGTGAAGGAGCGCATCACCGAGTACCTGGCGGTGCGCAAGCGCCGCAGCGAGCGGGGCCTCGGCGTCGTGGGCGGCCGCCGCGGCGGCGCCGTACTGGCCCTCGTCGGCCCGCCCGGCGTCGGCAAGACCTCGCTCGGCGAGTCCGTCGCGCACGCCATGGGCCGCAAGTTCGTCCGCGTCGCCCTCGGCGGCGTCCGTGACGAGGCGGAGATCCGCGGCCACCGCCGTACATACGTCGGTGCCCTGCCCGGCCGTGTCGTCCGCGCCATCAAGGAGGCCGGTTCGATGAACCCGGTCGTCCTGCTCGACGAGATCGACAAGGTGGGCTCGGACTTCCGCGGCGACCCCGCGGCCGCCCTCCTGGAGGTCCTGGACCCGGCGCAGAACCACACCTTCCGCGACCACTACCTGGAGGTCGAACTCGACCTGAGCGACGTCGTCTTCCTCGCCACGGCGAACGTCCTGGAGGCCATCCCGGAGGCCCTGCTCGACCGTATGGAGCTGGTCCGCCTCGACGGCTACACCGAGGACGAGAAGATCGTCATCGCCCGCGACCACCTGCTGCCGCGTCAGCTGGAGCGCGCGGGGCTGCGGTCGGACGAGGTCACCATCGACGAGGGCGCGCTGCGCAAGCTGGCCGGCGAGTACACCCGCGAGGCGGGCGTCCGCACCCTGGAGCGCTCGATCGCCCGGCTGCTCCGCAAGGTCGCGGCGCAGCACGAACTGGGCGACCGGGAGCTGCCGTTCACCATCATGGACGGCGATCTGCGCGGCCTGATCGGGCGGCCGCACCACGTGCCCGAGTCCGCCCAGGACCCCGCGGAGCGCCGTACGGCGGTCCCGGGCGTGGCGACCGGTCTCGCGGTCACGGGAGCGGGCGGCGACGTCCTCTACGTGGAGGCGTCCCTGGCCGACCCGGAGACGGGTGCGGCGGGGCTGACCCTCACCGGTCAGCTGGGTGACGTGATGAAGGAGTCGGCGCAGATCGCGCTGAGCTTCCTGCGCAGCCACGGCGCCGAACTGGAGCTGCCGGTCGCGGACCTGAAGGACCGTGGAGTGCACATCCACTTCCCGGCGGGCGCGGTCCCGAAGGACGGCCCGAGCGCCGGCGTCACCATGACGACGGCCCTGGCATCCCTCCTCTCCGGCCGCCTGGTCCGCACGGACGTGGCGATGACCGGTGAGGTCTCGCTGACCGGCCGTGTCCTGCCCATCGGCGGCGTGAAGCAGAAGCTGCTCGCCGCGCACCGGGCCGGGGTCACCACCGTGATCATCCCCAAGCGCAACGAAGCCGACCTGGACGACGTCCCGGCGGAGGTGCTGGACAAGCTCGACGTCCACGCCGTCACCGATGTCCGCCAGGTCCTGGAGCTGGCCCTCGCGCCCGCCACGAGCGACGCGAAGCCGGAGGTTCCGGTGGCGGCGTGACGGACGCCATCGGATAAGGGAAGGCCCGGGTCCCGTGAGGGAGGCTCGGGCCTTCGCCGTACGCACCGACGGATCAGCCGTTGGCCAGCGCCTGCACCCGATCCAGTGCCCCGTTGCTGCATGTCCCGGGGGCTGACCCCGGACCCCCAGCCGGGGTGGTGGGTGTCTTAACCGTTGGCCAGCGCCTGCACCCGATCCAGCGCCCCGTTGAATTTGTCGTGATCTCCGACGGTTGGGCCGGACGAGGTGTACTGCCACATCGTGTAGTAGCTCCAGCCCGCCGGCAGTGTCCCCACGTCCGACGCGTACCGGGCGATCCACAGGGGGTTGGCCGAGGCGAATCCCGCGTAGTTGCCCGTGCAGTCGCTCCACCAGCTCGTCGCCGTGTAGATCACCGCGTCCCGGCCCGTGCGTGCCTTGTACGTCTTCAGGAAGTCGGCGATCCAGCCGACCATCGCGCTCGCCGACTTGCCGTAGCACTCCGCGCCGTACGGGTTCCACTCGATGTCGAGGGTGCCGGGGAGGGTCTTGCCGTCCTTGGACCAGCCGCCGCCGTGGTCGACGAAGTAGTTCGCCTGGGTCGCGCCGCTGGTGGTGTCGGGGGTGGCGAAGTGGTACACGCCGCGGATCATGCCGACGTTGTACGAGCCGTTGTACTGCTGGGCGAAGTAGGGGTTCGTGTAGTACGTCCCTTCGGTCGCCTTCGTATAGGCCCACTTGACCCCGCTGCCCCACAGCGTCGACCAGGCGACGTTGCCCTGGTGGGCGGAGACGTCGACGCCCTCCGTCTGGGTGACGGCGGTGGGAGCGGGAGCGCCGTTCTGCCCGTCGTGGGCGAGGACGCCCATGCCCATGCGGGCGGAGCCGCGCGGCGGTTTCGCCGCGTCAGCCGCGTCGGCCGGAGCGGTGAGGGCGAGGGGGAGTGCGGCGAGCAGAAGCCCGGCGAGGAAGAGGCGCCGGGGGCGGACCGATCCGGGTCTGTGCACGGGCATGGCGGGCCTCCGAGGGCTCGGTGATGCTCGGTGGGGGAAGCGCTGCACTGCCGGGATGCTGCCGGTGGGAGCAGTCGGCAGTCTCCTGGTAGGAAGCTACGCACGTAGATGAACGAGTGGGAAGGGGGGCCGGAGGCCGCCGTTGGTCTAGCCCTGCGAAATACTTGGGGAGCTGCGGCAACGACGGGGTCTGGCGGAAACTTTCAGTATCGGGAAAACCGAGGCAGGGGCTGACGTGCACGAAGGCGGAAACGGGGACGAGGGCCGGCTCCCGGACCGGACGGCACCGAGCGGCGCGGACCAGGAGTACCTGTCCCTGGAGCGCGAGCTGACGGTTCTGCTGCGGCGCGCCCGGGCCAACCAGGGCGAGATGGCCCGCGAGGTCCACCCCGACCTGGAGTCCGCCGCGTACGGCCTGCTGGTACGCCTCGACGAGCACGACCGCCTGCGCGCCACCGAGCTCGCCGCCTACATCGGCGTGGGCAAGGCCACCATGTCCCGGCAGCTGCGCGCCCTGGAGGACCTGGGCCTGGTCGCCCGCGAACCCGACCCGGCGGACGGGCGGGCCTGGCTCGTCCACCTCACCGAGGAGGGACACCGCCGGGTGAGCAGGGTCCGCGACGCCCGGCGGGCACGCTACGTCAGCCAACTGGCCCACTGGGACCGGCGCGAGGTGGCCGAACTGGCGCGGCTGCTGGGGGAGTTGAACCGGGGCATGGAGAAGTAGACGGACGCCGGTCATCCGGCCGCCCTTCATGTGTCGGCGCAGCCGCCCTCGTCGGGGTGGTTTGTGGAAGGTGAGCGGCCGGGTCTGGCCGGTGGCGATGGGGTCCGGACCCGTGTCCGGGTCGGGTTGCCCGGCCGCCTTTCAGGCGTCGGCGGCGCCGCCCCCGCTGAGGCGCAGGGTCGCCTCCGCACCCCCGTCGGGATGGTTGCGGAAGGTGAGACAGGCGCCGAGCAGGCGGGCCTGGCCGGAGGCGATGGTCAGGCCCAGGCCTGTTCCCGCCGACCCGGAGCCGGTGCGGAAGCGCTGCGGGCCGGAGGCGGTGAGGACGCTCAGCAGATCGGGCGGGAAGCCGGGGCCGTGGTCGCGGACCCGGACGATCGCTCCGCCGTGGTCCTTGTCCACGTCGACCGTCACCGGCGGGGCACCGTGCCGCAGCGCGTTGGTGACCAGGTTGGTGAGGATCCGCTCCACACGCCGCGGATCGGTCTCCACGAGCGTGTCCGCGACGATCCGCACCTCCACCCCCTCCAGTCCGGCGACCGCGCGCCGGGCCATGGCGCTGACCTGGCGGGGTTCGGTCTCCACACAGGCCACCTGGGCATCGAGGCGGGCGACTTCGAGGACGTCCTCGACCAGCCCGCGCAGCTTGTGCACCCCGCCCGCGACCAGGTCGGTGGCCGGATGGGCCGGCAGCAGGCCGGTCGCCGTCACCATGGCCGCGACCGGTGTGCGCAGTTCGTGCGCGATGTCGGCGGTCACCCGCCGCTCGGCCTCCAGCCGGGCGCCGAGCGCGTCCGCCATGGTGTTCACGGATGCCGCCAGCCAGGCGATCTCGTCCCGCCCCTGAGGGCCGATACGGGCGTCCAGGTCGCCGTGGGCGATGCGTCCGGCCGTACGGGCGGCGGCCGTGGCCCGGTGGCCCATCCGCACGCCGAGAGCCAGCCCGGCGAGGGACACGACCACGGTGGCCGCCGCGCCCGTGGTGACCAGTGTCCGGTCCAGCGCGGCCAGTTCGTCGGCCTCACAGCCGTAAGGCCGCGACAGCGCGAGCACCGTCCGGTCGGAGATGCGGGTCGCCGCCCACAGCACCGGGTCGGGTCCGTCCTGGAGGTAGGTGACGCGAACGCCGCGACGTACCGCCCTCGACACGGGCGCGGGCAGGTCCGGCGGGTCGAGCCGGGCCTCCGACTTGCGGCCGGCCGCCTGGTCGTAGACGGCGGTCATCAGCCGCCGGTCCATGTCGGAGCGGGCCGTGGTCAGCTGGTTGGCGGCGGTGATGCGGTGGACGAGCAGCCCGACCGTGCTCGCGACGCAGACGGCCGCCGTGGCGACGGCCAGGGCCACCTTCGTGCCGATGTTCAGCCGTATGTTCATGGGAGCCGTACCGATGTGCCGGCCCACTACGGGCGCAGCTTGTAGCCGAAGCCGCGCACCGTCTCGATGCGGTCACGGCCGATCTTGCAGCGCAGCCGCCGTATGTGGACGTCCACCACCCGGGTGTCGCCGGACCAGGCGTAGTCCCACACCCTCTCCAGCAGCAGGTCCCGGGTGAACACCATGCCGGGCGCGGCGGCGAATTCCTGAAGCAGCTTCAGCTCCGTGGTGGTGAGGGCGAGTGGCCTTCCGTCCCGGCACACATTCAGGGTCTGCGGGTCGAAGGCCAGGTCGCCGAAGACGAGCGGGGCGCTGTCCGGCCGCCGCTCGGCGGGCGCGGCGCGCCGCAGCAGGGCGCGGATCCGGGCGGCCAGCACCAGCCCGTCGAACGGCTTGGTGACGTAGTCGTCGGCGCCGGCCTCCAGGCCCATCACCACGTCCACGGGATCGTTGCGGGCCGAGATCAGCAGCACCGGCACCCGCGACTCCTCGCGGATACGGCCCGCGAGGCTCACCCCGTTGAGGCCGGGCAGCATGATGTCCAGGACGGCCACGTCCGGCGCCTGCTCCCGGAACAGGGCGAGCCCGCTCGTCCCGTCGGCGGCGGTGCGGACCGCGTAGCCGCTGCACTCCAGGGTGAGACGAGTCGCCTCCCGGATCATCTCGTCGTCCTCGACCAGCAGGACCTCGTGCATGTGTGTCTCCTGAGACGTCGTGCTCCGGCCCCAGAGGACCAGTCCTATGTGTCGGTGACCCGGCGACCGGTTCACAGTTGCGGGGCGAAAACGTTGTCATGCCGCCGGCACCTGTAGGTGCAGGTCACCGACGGCCCTCGCCCATTGGGGCGCGGGCGGGTGAGCGGGGCTGAGCACGGCGTGGCCGTAGTAGGCGGCGTACTCGCGCTTGACCAGGTCGCTGAGAACGAGACGCACGGGGTAGTACGGCGGGTTGTCCTTGCCGTGGGGACACAGCGACACGCAGGCGAAGTCGACCACCAGCCCGGTCCCGACCGCCCGGGGCGTGCCCCAGCCGCGCCACTTCATGCCGTACAGAGTGGTGACTTCGGTCAGATCCATCACGTCGGGGCGCTGCCGCGAGATGGAGCGTGCGTCGCTGACGTAGACCGGCCCCGTCCAGGGGATCGCGGTCGGTGCCGGGCCCTCGATGTGCGCGCCACCTGCCCCCGTGCCGCATCCGGCGAGGCCCAGGCAGCTCATGGCGAGCAGCAGACACCGCGCCCGTCCGCCGTATCGCATGCCGTTTCCTTTCCCCTGCGCCCACGGGACGACCAGCTTCACGGCCCCCCGTTAACGAGAAATGTCCTGACAGCAAGGACTCGGCAATGCATGGAATCGCTCCCACATCTCTGTAACAGCCGTACGTCATTTCCGTCCGGCAGCCGTGATCCGGCCGCCGGGCCACTGTCATGCGCGGCTGGTCCTCTTTGGTCAGCCGGAGCGCACCGCCCCGGAAAGGGTCCGGAACCAGGATCCGAGACAAGACCAAGGAGCCACCATGTCCTCGTCCGAGATGTTGGAGACGCCGCCCGAGAAGCGGCGCGGCCGCGCACGGCGTGCCCGGATGGTCGCCGTTCCCGCCATGCTGCTCAGCCTCACCGTCGGCGGGCTCGGCCTGTCCGCCACCGCGCACGCCGCCGATAGTCCCCAGTGCCCCCCTGGGGCGCCCCCGTCCTGCGGGGCGGCCAACAAGGGCAAGGCGCCGGTCTCGGGCGACGAAGAGCACCCCGGAAGGCTGACTCCGGGAAAGATGCAGGACAAGACCCTGAAGACCTGGCAGCGCATCGGCTGGCCGAACTGGCGCAACATCGGCGACCGTGACACCTCCATTCAGGTCAGCAGTTGGGTCGACCAGCAGCGCCGCGCGCACGGTGAGTGGGTCGAGACGGGTGGTCGATACTGGGACAACGGCGGCTCTCTCCGGGACTTCATGAACGAGGGCTTTGCGGGCTCGTCGTCGCAGAACTACCAGGGAACGTTCCAGGAGTACGTCGCGACCACCTTCGACCACGACCCCAGCGGGGAGGGGGAGCGGACGGGCCAGGACCGGTTCGTGCGTGCGATCAGCACCGGTGATGTGTGGTTCACGCGGGACCACTACAGGAGCTTCATCTACCTCGGCAAGCAGCAGTAAGTCCAGGGCCGGCAGGAACCCCCGGGACGGGAGCCCGGGGGTTCCGTGACTTTCACCTTCCGTGCCCGATCGGCTTCGAAGCGTGCCTATTCTCGGAAGCATGCCTCAGCCGAAGAATCTTGACCCCGCCTCCATGAAGGAGTTCTACGGCGCCGAGCTCAGGCGGCGCCGCGAGGAGGCGGGGCTGTCGCAGTCCGGGCTCGGAGACCTCGTGTTCTGCTCGGGGGCGTACATCGGGTACCTGGAAATGGCCGCCCGCAGCCCGCAGTTGGACCTGGCCGAGCAGATCGACTCCGTCCTGAAGACGGACGGGTTCTTCCGGCGGCTGTGCGGGGCCGTTCTCAAGGGGTCCAAGTTCGCCGGTTATTTCGCGGCGGCAGCCGAGCTGGAGCAACGGGCCCTGACCATCTGCGACTTCGCCACGACCGTCGTGCCGGGGCTTCTCCAGACGCCAGCCTTCACGCGGGCCTTCATTCGTTCCCTCCGGCCCCTGGTGGACGAGCAGGAGATCGAGCAAATCGTCGGCGCACGGCAGGAGCGGGCTCGGGCTCTGCTCAAGAACCCTCTGGAACCCGAGCTGTGGTTCGTCATCCATGAGGCCGTGCTGCGCACTCATGTCGGCGGAACCGAGGTGATGCGCGAACAACTGGAACACATCGCCGGCGTCTCCCGGAACCATCAGGCGGTCATCCAGGTCCTGCCGTTCTCGGCCGGGATGACTCCACTCATGTACGGCCCGATGAGGGTCATGACCTTTGCCGAGGAGCCGTCCGCCGCCTACACGGAGACTGCCCACACCGGCCAACTGATCGAGGATCCGGCCGTAGTCGCGAGCATCGCCAAGTCATACGATCTGGCCAGGGCCGCAGCCATGTCCCCGGAAGCGTCCCTGGGCTTTGTCGATCGGCTACTCGCGGAGGACTTCACACCATGAACGGCACGCCCGACCTGCGGTCCGCTTGCTGGCGCAAGTCCTCATACAGCAACGCGGAAGGCGGAGAGTGCGTGGAGGTCGCCGACAACTTCCTCGGCGTCATACCCGTCCGCGACAGCAAGGTCCCCGACGGCCCAGTCCTGCTGGTGTCGCCGGCGGCCTGGACGGCGTTCATACGCAACGCCGCCAAGTAGCCCACCGGCTCACAACTCCACGTACACGACCGTCGCGTCGTCATGCGTCTTGCTGCGCCGCAGATACCTCCGCTCCTCCGCGTCGGCCCGCTCCAGCACCCGTACCCGGTCGACCAGCGCCTGCGCCCCCTCCTTCCGCACAAAGCGGAAGCAGTCCGCCCAGTCGCCCTCCCGGAACTTCTCCACCCACCGGGTGGCGCCGTCCGTCAGGGCGGCCAGGGCCCGGACGTCGCCCCGCGACAGCACGCCCGTCACCGCCCGCGGCGCCACGGCCGGATCCGCGGCGGCCGTAAAGAAGCCGCCCTCCTTGTTCCGGACCGTCGAGTCCACGATGGCGTCCGTGGCCAGGGACGAGCGCGGCAGCCGGGACAGGCGGTCGTCCAGGAGGGAGGTGACCGTGCCCTCCGGTGACTCCACCAGCAGGGCCGAGTCCGACAGGACCAGGTACTCGACCCTCTCCACGCCCCACCGCGCCATGACCACCGTTGCCTGTGGGGTGCGTGGGTGAGAAAGGTCACAGGTGGTCGCGTGGGCCTCGGCCGTACGGCTGATGGCGCGGGCCAGCGCCTCCTGTAGCGGAACATCCGGGAGGGAAACGGTCAGTTCGGTCAGGGCTCCGCCGAGACGGGACGTGTACCAGGGGACGGAATGCAGACAGCCCGTCCCGCCGCGCGGTGGCGTCACACCGTCCAGGACGACGAGGGTCCCGCCCTGGCCGGAAGCGGGGAGCGTGGCCGCGGCGAAGTCCTCGTTGGGGTAGGCGGGATCACCCGGCTCCGAGACAAGTTCCGTATGCATTCGGCCAGTCTGCACGACGTCTTCACAAGGTTCGCCAAAGCCTGGCATCGGTCGCGGAATTGACGCACTCGCGCAGGTCAGGCGCCCTGTTTGGGGTGGAATCCGTTGTTCCGGGAAGCCGTGGCGGCGAATACTGCCACCGCCCGGCGCGGACGTCCAACCGGCCTGCCGCACAGGGCCGCTGAACCCTTCCCAGGAACTTGCTCGCCAACTCCCCTCCGATGTTCACTCCTTCGGGTGGCGGGTCAGGTGATGCTCGTCCACTGCCCACCGGCACTGGGAGGGTCGGCACCGTACTGGGCGTACGTACAGTCGACGTCGGTTGACGGAGCGTCACACCCGGGCCCATGAGTACCACGAGTCAGGATTGCGAGCACCGGTGCAGAAGACGCGGCCTCGTCGCACAGGCAAGCAGACGGACCCCGCAGCGGGCGTGGAGCACACGTCCGGCAGCACCGCCACCACCGGCAAGGGCCGGCCCACGCATGTACGCAACCGGCTCGTCGTCGCCGTCGCCGTGGTGGCCGCCGCGATAGCCGGGGCCGGTGTCCCTTCCGTCCTGGCCGCCTCCGGGCAGCTCAGCGACTCCCAGGACCTGGTGACGCTCGCCGGGCGGACCCAGGACGCCCTGGCCCTGGCGCATTCGCTCGCCGACGAGCGGGACGAGGTGACGTCCTACATCGCCGCCGGACGGCCCAAGTCCAAGGCTCCCTCCGAGCAGCGCAGCGCCCGCGTCGACCGGCAGGTCGAGGAGCTCCAGCAGAACACCGACACCCCCGCCGCCCTCCGCGGCGATCTGGACGGCATCGCCGCGCTGCGCCGCGCCGCGCTCACCGGCAAGAGCGACGCCCTGCAGACGCACGACGCCTACTCCGCCGCCATCACCGAGCTGCACCGGCTCGCCGAGCAGCTGGCGCAGCAGATGCCGCCCCGCGCCGGATCGGGCGCCTACGCCCTCGCCGAGCTGGACACGGCCGTGCAGCAGGCCGCCGCCACCCGAGGCCTGCTCCTCGCGGCGCTCAACGTGCCCAGCGCCACCCAGACGGTCATCAGCCCGGTCACCGGACTGCCGACCACGGTCACCTCCTCCTCGGCCACCGAGACCAAGCAGCGCAATGCGCTGACCGCGGCCGCCCAGCAGGCCAGGCTGCGCTCCGACGCGGCCCTCGCCGACTTCCACGACACGGCGACCAAGGCCGCCCGGACGTCGTACGACTCCACGGTCACCGGCCCCGAGGTCAACTCCGCCGAGAAGTACCTGGCCAGGCTCACCGACCAGCCGACGCTGACCGAAGCCGAACTCGGCACCAGCGCCGCGAAGGTCGACGCCGCGCTCTCCGCCCGTATCGACGCGATGCGCGGCGCGGAGTCCGCCCTCTACGACCGCCGTACCAAGGACCTGGCCCAGCTGCGCGACGACGACGTCAACGCTTTGGAGCTGCGGATCGCCGTCCTCGGCGCTCTGATGCTGCTCGCCGTCGGCATCGCCACGGCGATGGCCCGCACCCTCACCCGGCCGCTGTCCGTGCTGCGCCGCGGCTCGGCCCGGCTCGCCGAGGCGGCGGACCCCGCCGCCGAGGAACCGGTCACCTTCACCGGCCGCAACGACGAGTTCGCGCAGGTCGTCCGCTCCGTCAACGCCCTGCACGCGCACGCCGCGGCCCTCAGCGAGCGCATCGTCACGCTGGAGGCCGACCGCAAGCACCTGGTCGGCCAGCGCCAGAAGATGGCGGACGCCCGTGAGGAGCTGCGTGCCGAACTCGGTGAGTCGGCGGCCCGGTTGGAGCGGCTGCGGGAAAGCATCGGCGGCACGTTCGTGAACCTCTCCCTGCGCACCCTGGGCCTGGTCGAGCGCCAGCTCGCCGTCATCGAGAGCCTGGAGGAGCGCGAGCAGGACCCCGAGCGCCTGGCCACCCTCTTCAAGCTGGACCACTTCGCGACGGTCATGCGCCGCCACAGCGAGAACCTCCTGGTCCTCGCCGGCACGGAGCACGTCCAGCAGCACGCGGGACCCGTCCCGCTCGTCGACGTCGTGCGCGCCGCGGTCAGCGAGATCGAACGGTACGAGCGCGTCCGTATCGCCGTGCTGCCGCCGCACGCGCACGTGGCGGGCTTCGCCGCGGACGACCTCTCCCACTTGCTCGCCGAACTGATGGAGAACGCCACCTCGTTCTCCCCGCCGGACCTGCCCGTCGAGGTCTCCGGCTGGCTCCTGGAGAACGGCGAGGTCATGCTCTCCGTCCAGGACGAGGGCATCGGGATGACGAGCGACCGCCTGACCCGCCTCAACGCCCGCCTCGCCGAGTTCGACCCCGAGTCCCCCTACGACCAGGAGGGCGAGGAGGGCCTGGGTCTCGGCCTCTACGTCGTCGCACGCCTGGCCCACCGCCACGGCGTCCGCGTCCAGCTGCGCGAGCAGAAGCAGGGCGGCGTGGCGGCGGTGGTGGTCCTCCCGAACCCCCTGCTGGCGGCGGCCCCCTCCGCCGCGGTCCCGTCGTCGGCCTCCCCGGCGACCGGCAGCACGCTCGGCTTCTCCCTCCCGGGGGCGGACGCGGAGGCCAACTCCAACGAGCTGCCCGCCCGCCCGAAGCCGACGGACCCCCTGGTGGCCCTGGCGGAGGAGGCCCTCCAGCGCGAGACACCCACGCCGGCCGAAACCACGATGGAACTCCTGCTCCCTGACCTGGCGCCCGAGGCCCAAGGCCAGCCGGCCGTCGAGGGGGCGGAGGCCCATGGCCGGTCGGCCGTCGCAGGGGTGGAGGCCCATGATCGGTCGGCCGTCGCAGGGGCGGACGCCCATGGCCCGTCGGCCGCCGAAGGTACGGAGAGCCATGGCGGGCCCGCGCCCGAGGCGACGGAGGGCCAGCCCCTCGCGTCCGGGATGATCCCGCACCAAGCCCGACCGGCAGCCGCCGACGGCGAGTCCGCCCCACAGGGGCCACCCGCAGCCGAAGACGAAAGTGGTACGGGTGGTGCGGGTGGGACCACATCCGTCGATGGCGAAGCCGAGACGGAACACGAACGCGCCGAGGACGAGCAGCTCACCGACAAGGGCCTCCCCAAGCGCACCCCCAAGATCACCGCACCGACCGAGTCCACACCCCAGCGCCCCCGCACCGTAGACGCGGAAGCCCTCCGCAGGAGACTCGGCGGCTTCCGTACCGGCGCCCAGGCCGGCTACCGCGCCGTAGAGGCGGAGGTCGCCGAACAGACCGCCCAGAACCAGATGCCGGGCGCCGCACCAGCCGTATCCGAAGAAACCACGGGGGGCACTGTCGAGGAGGCAAGCAGTTGACCGCGCCCAGTACCTTCGGACTGAGCAGTGAAGCCCGCAACCTGCACTGGCTGCTGACGAACCTGGTCGAGGAGGTGCCGGGCATCCAGTCAGTAGCGGTGGTCTCCTCGGACGGCCTGCTCCTGCTCTCCTCCGACCCCGGCCGCAACGACGAGGCCCGCCAGGCCCGTGACACAAAACCCACCGGCCCAAGGGGCTCCTCCGCCGACCTCGCCACCATCGTCTCCGGCATCGGCAGCCTCACCATCGGCGCGGCCAAGCTGATGGACGGCGGCGCCGTGAAGCACACGATGGTCGCGATGGAGGAGGGCAGCCTGTTCGTGATGTCGATCAGCGACGGCTCGCTGCTCGGCGTGCACGGCTCCGCGGACTGCGACATGAGCGTGGTGGCGTACCACATGGCCCTGTTCGTGGGCCGCGCCGGCCACGTCCTGACGCCGGAACTCCGCAGCGAGCTACGAAAATCCCTGGAGTCCGAGTCCGCCGGGAGCCACCGATGAGCAGTTCGCCCAGGAAGCTGCCCGTTCGCGGCGGCGACCGCAAGCCGGCCCGGGTGCGCCCCTACTCGCTCACCGGTGGCCGTACCCGCTTCGGCCACGTCCTCCTCGTGGAGACGTTCGTGGCGGCGCTCGACGCCCCGGAGGAGCGCAAAGAGCTGACGAACGGTTCCCTCAGCACCCGGGTCATGCCCGAGATGCAGGCCATCGTCGAACTGTGCCGCCGTATGCGCACGGTGGCCGAGATCGCAGCACTGCTGAAGATGCCGCTGGGCGTGGTCCGCGTGCTGCTCAGCGATCTCGCGGACCAGGGCAGGATCCGCGTGTACGGAACAGGTACCGGGCACGGCACGGGCCGCCCGGACCGCGCTCTGCTGGAAAGGGTGCTGAGTGGACTCCGTCGCCTTTAGAGACACCGCCTTCACGGACACCGACGAGGACCTGAAGTCCTGGCAGACGGACCGCACCCGGGCCCCGATCGCGACGAAGATAGTCGTGGCGGGCGGTTTCGGCGTCGGCAAGACCACCCTGGTCACCGCCGTCTCGGAGATCACGCCCCTGCAGACCGAGGCGCTGATGACCGAGGCGAGCGAGGAGACCGACGACCTCACCGCCACACCGGGCAAGCTGACCACCACCGTGGCCATGGACTTCGGCCGTCTCACGCTCGACGACGACCTGGTGCTCTATCTGTTCGGCACGCCGGGCCAGCAGCGGTTCTGGTTCATGTGGGACGACCTGGTGCGCGGCGCGATCGGCGCGGTCGTCATGGCCGACACCCGTCGCCTGAAGGACTGCTTCCCCGCGCTTGACTACTTCGAGAGCTGCGGACTGCCGTACGTGGTCGCGGTCAACCACTTCGACGGCAGCGAGCTGTTCGAACCGGAGGACGTGCGGGAGGCGTTGACGATCCCCGCGCACATACCTGTAATGATCATGGACGCACGCCGCCGGATCTCGGTGATCGAGACCCTGCTGTCCCTGGTGGGCCACGCTCTGGACGTCACCCCCGAGTAGCCCCCGGCAGCCCCGCGAGCAGTCCCCGAGCAGTCCCGGAGTAGGAGAACAGCCCCGCATGCGGAAGATACTCGTCGTAGGAGCCGGCCAGTCCGGTCTCCAGATCGCCCTCGGACTCCAGTCGCACGGGTACGAGGTCACCCTGATGTCGAACCGGACGGCGGACGAGATCCGCTCCGGCCGGGTCATGTCGACGCAGTGCATGTTCCACACGGCACTGCAGCACGAGCGCGATCTCCAGCTGAACTTCTGGGAGTCCCAGGCCCCGAAGATCGAAGGACTCGGCGTCTCGGTCGCGGCCCCCGGCTCGCACGACCCGGGTCCGACGCAGCGCGTGATCGACTGGGTGGGCAAGCTGGACGGGTTTGCGCAGTCGGTGGACCAGCGGGTGAAGATGGCCGGCTGGATGGAGACCTTCGCCCAGCGCGGCGGCCAGCTGGTCATCCACGGCGCGGCGGTCTCCGACCTCGACTACTTCTCCCGTACGTACGACCTGGTGCTCGTCTCGGCGGGCAAGGGCGAGCTGGTGTCCATGTTCGGCCGGGACGCGTCCCGTTCGCCGTACAGCGAGCCGCAGCGCGCCCTGGCCGTCTCGTACGTCCACGGCCTCGGCCCCCGTCCGGAGCACCCGGACTACGACGCGGTCCGCTGCAACCTGGTCCCGGGCGTGGGCGAGCTGTTCGTCATGCCGACGCTCACCACCTCCGGCCGTGCCGACATCCTCTTCTGGGAGGGCATACCCGGCGGCCCGCTCGACGTCTTCAACGGCGTCAAGGACCCGGCGGAGCACCTCTCCCTGACCCTGGAACTCATGGAGAAGTTCACGCCCTGGGAGTTCGAGCGGGCCAAGGGGGTCGAACTGACCGACGCGGGCGGCGTGCTGGCCGGCCGCTACGCCCCCACCGTCCGCAACCCCATCGGCCGGCTGCCCGGCGGCGGACTGGTCCTCGGCGTCGCGGACGTCGTCGTCGCCAACGACCCGATCACCGGCCAGGGCTCCAACTCCGCCTCCAAGTGCGCGGCCTCGTATCTCGCGTCGATCCTGGAGAACGGCGAGAAGGAGTTCGACGAGACCTGGATGCAGGCCACGTTCGACCGCTACTGGGAGACCGCCCGGCACGTCACCAAGTGGACGAACGCGATGCTCGCCCAGCCGCCGGAGCACATCCTCAACCTGATCGGCGCGGCCGGCCAGCTCCAGCCGGTCGCCGACCGCTTCGCCAACGGCTTCAACGACCCGTCCGACTACGAGAACTTCTTCTACGAGCCGGAGAAGACGGCCGCCTACCTCGCGGAAGTGACCGGCTAGGCGTTCTTGTGGCGTCGGTCCGGGCGCACGGCTCCCAGGATCGGGTAGGACGCGAGAGGTGAGACCCTGACCGTCTCGCCCGTCCGCGGGGCCTGGATCATCATGCCCTCGCCCAGGTACATCGCCACATGCGTGGCCTCCGGGAAGTAGATCACGAGGTCGCCCGGGCGCAGCTTCTTCAGCGGGATCCGCGGCAGCCGCGCCCACTGCTC
Organism: Streptomyces sp. NPDC001137; assembly: GCF_040298885.1. Lineage (NCBI taxonomy): Bacteria > Bacillati > Actinomycetota > Actinomycetes > Kitasatosporales > Streptomycetaceae > Streptomyces > Streptomyces sp. NPDC001137. The sequence continues at coordinate 121,919 of NZ_JBEPBA010000013.1, read as the reverse complement.
CTGGCTGGTGCGGGGGATCGGCGTACCGGCCCTGGCCCAGGCCTGGGAGGTCAGGCCCGAGCAGTCGTACGACTTCGGGCCCTCGGCCCCCCACCGGTACGGCTTCCCGAGCTGCCGCACGGCGTATCGGAGGGCCCGGGCGCCTTTCCGTGAGGGACGGCGTTCGCCGCTCAGCACACCGGAGGCCATCAGCCGCTGTTGCGCCGCGGCGGTGCCCTTCTTCTCCAGCTCGCCGAGCGCCGCCAGCTGTTGCGGGGTGAGGGAGGCGAGGAGCTTCTCGACGTCCTTCAGACGCGCCTGTACGTCGTCGCGGTCCTTCCTCTGCCGTTCGGCGAGGGCGAGTTGTTCGTCGAGGGCCCTGCGCGCCCGGCGGTCCAGCTCGCCGGCCTGCTTCTCACTCGCGGTCAGCCGGCCGACCGCCTCGACCCGCTCCCGCGCCAACTGGCCGATCACATGCCCCTGGTCGAGCGCCTGCTGGGGGTTGCGGGCGAGCAGCAGACGTACGTACGCGGAGATCTCGGTGCTGTCCTGGTACTGCTGTCTGGCCAGCCGTCCCGCGGCGATGCGGCTGTCGTGCAGCGAGCGGCGGGCCAGGGCCAGTTCGCGGTCGAGACGGGCCACTTCCGCGCGCTGTTTCGTCAGCTTCTCCGCGGTGGCGTTGTAGGTCTCGGTGGCCTTCTCGGCCTCCCGGTACAGCCGCTGAAGATCCGTCAGCTGCTGGGCGACGGTACGCCCGCCGGGCTCCGCCCCGGGCACGGCCGCGGCGGGCGGCGGCACGAGGAGAGCGCCGGCGGCCATCGCCACCGTGCAGACCAGACGCACGAGCTTTCCTGACACATCATCACCTCCGGTGCGGGGCAGCCCCTCTGCTCCGCACAGTGAGGTGTTGACGTCCCCGCGGCCGATGACGCGCCGCGTGTGCGCCGATCAGCGCAACCTCGTCACCCGTCCGTGTCGTCCGGCTTGCGGCCCGGCGTGGCGTCTGGATCGGCGTCCGGCTTGGACCACGGCCACTTCAGCCGGTCGCTCGGCCTTCCCTCGGGGTCGTACGCGTACTTCCAGCCCTGCGGCAGCCCGAGCCGCTTGCTGTGGCCGCGCGGGACGCGCCGGTAGACGAACACGGTGGGCGGGCCGCCCGCCGCGTCCGGCACGGGGATGCGGTACGTCTTGGGCGGGTGCCCGGTGGGGCCCACGAGGACCGGCAGCACCCGGCCGTCCATCGGCCCGCCCTCGAACGGTGTCTCTTCGCTCTTCACGGCACCAGTCTCAGACATCCTCGGCCAGCGCCCGCACCAGCACGGCGGTCTGCGGGTCGCGGGACGCGGTCACCGAGAGGACGGCGACGAACTGCTCGACCAGCCAGTCCCGCAGCTCGTCGAGCGGCGGCCGCTTGTCCTCGTCGAGCCAGATCAGGGAGGCCGCCTCGACCGCGGTGATCCACATCCGCACGGTCATACGCAGCAGCAGCCCGGGGTCCGTGACCTCCAGATGGCTCAGAATGTGCTCGGCGGCGGCCCGCCGCACCCCGTCCACGATGGCGGTCGTCCGGGACGTCTCCACCACGCTGCCGCCCTGCAACAGCGCACTGAACCCGGCGTCGTGCTGGTCGACGAACGCGAGATACCGGTCGAGCGCCCGGGCGAGCCTGGGCAGCAGCGGCCCGACCCGCGCCTCGTCGAAGCACTGCTGGAGCTCGTCCGCGGCGGACCGCAGGGCAGCCTCGTAGAGCTGCTGCTTCCCGCCGGGGAAGTACCGGTACACCAGGGGACGGGAGACCCCGGCCGCCTCGGCCACGTCGTCGAGGGAGACGTCCTCGGGGGCACGGTGAGCGAAGAGGCCGAGCGCGGCTTCGAGCAGCTGGCTGCGGCGCTCTTCGACACTGAGTCGACGGTAGGCGGGGGCGGAGGGGGTCATACGGTGCAGCGTAACCGCCTCAGCTGCGGGCAGTCGTGCCGCTTGGGGCGGCACCCGTCCCACAGAGAGCGGCACCCCGCCGGCGCGGGCAAGCGAACCCACCCCACCGGCCCGCACTCTGCACTCAGGCCAGCAGCCCCGAGCTCTTCCACAGCCGTCGCCCGACACCCCGCAGCACCCCGATGTCGTCCAGGAAGTCGGTCAACCTCTTCGCTCCGGTCTGCATGACTTCCCTCCGGTGCGCGCTGCCGCGAACCTGCGCCATCGCCTCCCGCCTGTCCAGCCCCACATTGGTATAGACCTCTGGATTGATGAACGCCACCGAGAACACCCGCGCAAACTCACCGGAGGTGACCCGCGTGAACTCCTGCGACCACCGCGGCGCGGTCACCATCTGCCGCCGCAGCTCCTCCCGCGCGTAGCGCACATGCCGGGCCTCCTCCACGACATGGATCCGCGTGACCCCCCTGATCAGCGGCTGCACCCGCTCGTCCGGGAACGTCAGCCGCTGCATCCAGTCGAGCACCTCCTCACCGAGGAGCGTGGCCGTGAAGGACCCGGGCGTGGTGGAGATCGTCTTGAACAGGCGCCCCAGGTTCTGGTGCACCCGGGCCACCGGATACCACGGCGCGTCCCCGCGCGAGATCAGCCGCGCGAACATCTTCGAGTGCCGGCACTCGTCCTCTATCTCCGTGAGCGCGTACCGCACATGCGCGCTCGTGGCCGCCTTGTCGTAGATGTGCCGTACCAGCAGCTGCATGAGGATCAGCTCGAACCAGATCCCGAGCGAGGCCAGCGCCGCCGCCTCGTGCTGCGAGAGCAGGATCCGCTGCTCCTCGCCCATCCGCTTCCACAGGGGCGTGTCGTACAGCGACACCAGCTCCGGCGGCCAGAACCACTTGCCCTCCTCGAAGGGCGCGTCCCAGTCCAGCTCCTTGTCCGGGTCGAAGGAGTGCTTGGCGGAGGAGGCGAGGAGCCGTTCGGCCACCTGTTCGCGGTCCTTGAGCAGTCCGAGCGCGTCGCGCAGACCGTCCAGCGCGTCGGCTTCCGTCAGGGTCGTCATCGTTCTCCCACCTCTGTTACCCGGGGTCACATCCTCCACCGCTTATGAGACTGCTTGTCAGCAAGCTCGTCAATCCCCTGCGCGCGACTTGTTGACCCCGCGTCTACCACGTGTGAGCCTGCGAAGCATGCCGACTTACGACCTGTACGCCATGGACTCGGGAGACCCTCTCTGGCAGGTGCCGGCGACCGGCGCGGCCCGTTTCAGCTGGGAGGCCATGTTTGTTGGCCAAAAGAATGGCTCCGGCCGCGACCGCCTGCTCGCCCTGTACCAGAAGGGCAAGGACAAGCAGTGGGACGGCCAGAAGCGCATCGACTGGGATCTCGAAGTCGATCCGTACGACCCCCTCGGCACCCCCGACGAGGCGATGTCGCTGTACGGCACCAAGCACTGGGCCAGGATGACAGACAAGGACAAGGGCGAGCTGCGCAAGCACTACGCCTCCTGGCAGTTCAGCCAGTTCCTGCACGGCGAGCAGGGCGCGATGATCTGCGCGGCCCGGATCGTGGAGTCGGTCCCCGATCTGGACGCCAAGTTCTACTCGGCGACCCAGACCATGGACGAGGCACGGCACGCGGAGATCTACGGCCGCTTCCTGCACGAGAAGATCGGGATGCTCTACCCGATCAACGACAACCTCCAGTCACTGCTCGGCGACACCCTCCGCGACAGCCGCTGGGACATGCCCTACCTGGGCATGCAGGTCCTGATCGAGGGTCTGGCGCTGGCGGCCTTCGGCATGATCCGCGACACGACGGACAAGCCCCTGCCCAAGCAGATCCTCGCCTACGTCATGCAGGACGAGGCCCGGCACGTGGCTTTCGGCCGTATGGCGCTGCGCGACTACTACAAACAGCTCACCGACGCCGAACTGCGCGAGCGCGAGGAGTTCGTCATCGAGGGCTGCTATTTGATGCGCGACCGGCTGCGCGGGGTCGAGGTCCTGGAGAACTTCGGCATCCCGAGGGCCGAGGCGGAGGAGTACAGCGAGCAGTCCGAATTCCTCGCGCTGTTCCGGCAGTTGCTGTTCTCCCGGATCGTCCCCTGCGTCAAGGACATCGGCCTGTGGGGCAAGCGGCTGCAGCAGGCGTACGTCGACATGGGCGTGTTCGAGATGGGCGACTCGAACCTGGACCTGCTGATGGCCCAGGACGAGGAGATCGCGGAGCAGCTGGACGCGGAACGGTTCGCGGCGGAGGAGCAGGAACGGGTCGCGGAGGTGGAGGGGGCGATCGAGGCGGGATCGGCCGAGGTGTGACGGTTGCCGAGCAGTGGGGTCAGGCCGGGCAGCCCAGGTCCTCCGGGATCGTCACCGCGGCCGCCTCCCGGGCTCCCGGTGGGAACGACGTCCGCAGGGTGAAGGCGTACGGCGTCGGGCCGTTCGCCCGCAGGTGCAGCAGCCGCTGCTCGGCCTCCGCGACCGTCGGCCGGTGTCCCGCCGGGACCCACCACAGGACGACCATGGCCTCCTGCACCCGCTCGAAGAACTCCCGGCGGCGGGCCAGCATCTCGCGGTGGCGGCCCTGGTACATGTACGCGGTCAGGGCGTCGCTGTCGCGCCACACCGACATGTTGATGATCAGCCACTCGTCGCCGAGGACGGGCACGTCCGTCGCGTTGCCCGAGTCGCTCTCGAGCCGCCAGACGAAACCGTCGGCCGCGTCGGCGTCGGCGTTCACGGGGTCGAGGTTGTCGACGAAGTCCTTCAACTGCGGGGAATCCAGAGGGGCTTTGAGGCGTCCGATGTTGACCTGGGCGAGTTGGTACGCGGCATCGGGTGTCGTCATGGACCGAACGATAGGTCGGGAGGGCCGGGCGATCCCAGACCCCGTCTCAGCATGTGAGCAATGTCCGCCTTTCACAGCCCGCCCACGGCCCGGGTGAGCTCCTGTGTACCGGCGCCTTACGGCGGGGAAACCCTGATTGGACCTGCCCGTCCGTAGCCTCGCGGGACATGACGGGGAATGCATCGACCACCCTCCGACCGGCTTGGCTCCGCCTGCCCGCGCTGCCCGGCTGGAACTCCATCCGAGGCCGTATGGCCATCGTCCTGGCCGTCCCGACCTGTCTTCTGCTCGCCCTGACCGGGCTGGGCGTGGCGGGCCGGGCCTCCGACTGGTCCGCCGCCCGGACGACCGAGGCGCACGTCGGCGTCCTGCTGCGGGTGCAGGACGTCGTACGCGAGGTCCAGCGTGAACGCGGGCTCACCAACGGGCTGCTGGGCGGCGCCGAGGAGTACCGGGACGACGTACGCAGTCAGCGGGAGCGGACCGACGCGGCGCAGGAGGCGCTGAGGGCGGCCCTCGACGACGAGCGCGGGGACCTGCCCGGCGCGGCCGTCAGGGCCCTCGACGCCGCGGAGCTTCCGCTCGCCGCGCTCACCTCGACCCGTACCGGCGTGGACGCCGGCACCGCCGACCGCACCGCCACCCTGAACACCTACACCAAGGCGGTGAGGGCCCTGATCGACGCCGAGTCCGCGGGGGCGCCGGGCGGTGACGGCCGGATCGCGCAGGAGGTGCAGGCACTCCAGGCGCTCGCCCGGGCCACCGAGGCGGTCGCGCTCGAACGCGGTGCCCTCAACGGGGTGTTCGCCGCGAAGCACTTCCGTTCCGGGGAGTACCTCGACTTCACCGAGATCCGCGCCACCCGCGTCGCAGCCCTCAACCAGTTCCGCGGTCTGGCGGGCAAAGCACAGCAGTCCGCGCTCGACAAGGCCTTCGCCACCGCCGCCGCCCGCCGTGTCTCCGGGTACGAGAAGCAGGCCGAGTCCGGCGCCGACGGATCCGCCCTGGCCGTCGCCCCCGGACGCTGGTGGGCCGACATGACCACCCTCGTCGACGATCTGCACGCCGTGCAGAAGCAGGTGGGCGACGACGTACGGGCCCGGGCGGCGGACGCCGGCGCCTCGGCCACCCGGGAACTGGTGGGCCATCTCGCCCTCGGGGCACTGATCCTCGCCGTGGCCACCGCCCTGGCCGTCTTCTCGGCCCGCTCCATCACCCGCCCGCTCGGCGCCCTCGCCGACGAGGCGGACGCCGTCGCCGGCGACCGGCTGCCCGCCGCGGTCCGGCGCATCCAGCAGGCCGATCCGGACACCCCGCTGCCCGCCGAAGAAGGAAACCCCGGGCTCCCGGGCAGCGCACGGGAGATCACCCGGCTCGCCGCCGCCCTGCGCAACGTGGAGCGCACCGCCGTCGACCTCGCCGCCGAACAGGCCGTCCTACGGCGCAACAGCACCGAGTCCCTGGCCAGCCTCGGCCGCCGCAACCAGGCGCTCCTCAACCGCCAGCTCGGTCTGATCACCACCCTGGAGAGCCAGGAACTCGACCCGGACGCCCTCGGGGAGCTGTTCGAGCTGGACCACCTGGCCACGCGGATGCGCCGCAACGCCGAGTCGCTGCTGGTGCTCGCCGGTGAGGAGTCCCCGGCCCGCTCCTGGTCCGGCACGATCGCCGTCGCCGACGTGGTGCGCTCGGCCGTCGCGGAGGTCGAGCAGTACCGGCGGGTCGCCGCCGTCGACCTCGAACAGTGCCGCATCCGCGGTCATGCGGTCGCCGAACTCTCCCACCTGCTCGCCGAGTTGGTGGAGAACGCCCTGATGTTCAGCCCGCCCAAACAGCCGGTCGAGATCTACGGCTGGCGGGACGGCACCGAGTACTGCCTCGCGGTGGTCGACCGGGGCATCGGTATGACACGGGAACGGATGGCACAGGCCAACTCCCTGCTCACCGGCCGGGGCGGCACACTCCTCACCGCCCCCACCCGCTTCCTCGGCCACCACGTAGTCGGCGCCCTCGCGGCCCGCCTGGGCGCCCACGTCGAACTGCGCCCCACCCAGGGCACGGGCGTCACGGCGTACGTGGCCCTGCCGGCCAAGCTGGTCCAGGAGCAGCCGTCAACTGCTGCTGTCGGGTGAGGAGTTCAGTACCGCCCGCATTACCTCCCGGGCGATCGGGGCGGCCATTCCGCCTCCGGTGATGTCCCCGCGCTCCGCCGAGGCGTCCTCCACCACCACGGCCACCGCGACCCTCGGCAGCACCTCGCGCTCGCTCTGCGCCCAGGACACGAACCAGGCGTACGGCGTACCGGAGTTGCCGACCCCGTGCTGGGCCGTGCCGGTCTTTCCGCCGACGATCGCGCCGGGGATCGCGGCGTTCGTGCCGGTGCCCTCCGTCACGACGTCCTCCATCAGCTGCTTCATGACGTCGGCGGTCTCCGGGCGCATCGCCTGACGCACCGGGCGCGAGCCCGCCGTGGTCATCGTGGCGCCGTTGCCCGTGGTCGTCCGCTCCACCAGATACGGCGAGCGCACCTGCCCGCCGTTCGCCACGGCCGCCGCGACCATCGCCATCTGCAGCGGCGTGGCCCGCGTGTTGTACTGCCCGATCGACGACAGCGCGAGCTGCGCCCGGTCGACGGAGGTGTCGAAGGTGCTCGGCGCCACGGAGAAGGGGATCCGCAGCCGGGGGTCGTTGAAGCCGAAGGCCTTCGCCGCGGCCCCCATGCGCCGCACGCCCACATCCACCCCCAGCTTCGCGAACACCGTGTTGCAGGACCACGCGAAGGCCTCCCGCAGCGGGGCGTCCTCACAGCCGTCGCCCTCGTTCATCAGCAGGGTCGTGGTACCCGGCAGCCGGTACGGGTCCGGCGACTCGGTCGGCCGGTCGACGTCCAGGACGACACCGGCGTCCAGCGCGGCCGCCGCGGTGACCACCTTGAACGTCGAACCCGGCGGATAGGTCTGCCGCACCGCCCGGTTGAGCATCGGCTTGTCCGGATCCTCGTTCAGCCGGACCCAGGACCGCTCCGTCGCCGCGGCGTTCCCCGACAGCACGGCCGGGTCGTACGACGGACTCGACACCAGCGCCAGCACCCGCCCCGTCGCCGGCTCGATCGCCGCCACCGCGCCCCTGCGCCCGTCGAGCCCCACGTACGCCGCCCGCTGCGCCGCCGGGTTGAGCGTCGTCACGACGTTGCCGCCCCGGCCCAGGGCCCGCGTGAGGTCGCCCACCAGGGGGAACGGCGAGAGCATCGGGTCGGTGCCGGACAGCACCGAGTCCCCGGTGTGCTCCAGCAGCGTGGTGCCGTACACCTGCGAGGCGAAGCCGGTGACGGGCGCGTACAACGGGCCGTCCGTGTACGTCCGTTCGTAGCGGAGCTGCTCGCCGGAGTCCCGGGAGCCGGTGACGCTCCGCCCGCCGACCAGGATGTTGCCGCGCGGCCGCTCGTAACGGGCGATGGTGGCACGGCGGTTGGCGGGATTGGAGTCGAAGGACTCGGCGCTGAAGACCTGGATGCGCACGGCGTTGACGAGGAGCGCGACGAGCAGGAGGGCGCAGAAGAAGGCGGCGTGCCGGATGTGCTTCGCCATCAGGGCGCCACCTCCCCGTTGTACTGCCGCCGCGCCGAATGGCTCACCCGGATCAGCAGCGCCACGATCGCCCAGTTGGTGACCAGCGAGGAGCCGCCCTGCGCGAGGAACGGCATCGCCATGCCGGTCAGCGGGATCAGCCCGGTCACTCCGCCCGCGATCACGAACACCTGGAGCGCCACGATCGAGGCGAGCCCGACCGCCAGCAGCCGGCCGAAGGGGTCGCGCAGGGTGAGGCCGGCCCGGTAACCGCGCTCCACGAGGAGGCCGTAGAGGAGGAAGAGCGCGGACAGGCCGACCAGACCCAGTTCCTCCCCGGCCGTCGCGAGGATGAAGTCGGACTTCGTGGCGAAACCGATGAGGATCGCATGGCCGAGGCCGAGGCCGGTGCCGAGGACGCCGCCCGCCGCGAAGGCGAACAGCGACTGGGCGACCTGGCCCGGACCCTGCCCCGCCTCGATGGTCGCGAAGGGGTGCAGCCAGTCCTGGACCCGGCTGTTGACATGCGGTTCCAGCCAGCCGACGGCCACCGCGCCCGCGGCGGCCAGCAGCAGGCCGACCGCGATCCAGCCGATGCGCCCGGTGGCGACGTACAGCAGGACCACGAACAGACCGAAGAACAGCAGCGAGGTGCCGAGATCCCGCTCCAGCACCAGCACCCCCACGCTCACCAGCCAGATGGCGAGGATCGGCCCGAGCGCCCGGCCCTTGGGCAGCTGGACCTTCCTGAACCGCCAGACCTGACGCCCGGTGTACGCGAGCGCGCTGCGGTTGGCCGCCAGATACGCGGCGAAGAACACCGCGAGGAGCACCTTCGCGAACTCGCCCGGCTGGATGGAGAATCCCGCGATCCGCACCCAGATACGGGCGCCGTTCACGGCCGGGAAGAGGATCGGGAGCGCCAGCAGGAAGAGCGCGGCGACCACCCAGACGTACGCGTACCGCTGGAGCCACCGGTAGTCCCGCAGCATCAGCACCAGCGCGATGAACAGGGCCACGCCCAGCGTGGACCACACGAGTTGGGTGGGGGCGGCCTGGTCGTGGGGGGTCTCCAGGTCGAGCCGGTGGATGAGCACCAGGCCGATGCCGTTGAGCAGCACGCCGATGGGCAGCAGCAGCGGGTCGGCGTAGGGCGCCCGTATCCGCACCGCGCAGTGGGCGAGCAGCGCGAGCACGCCGAGCCCGGCGCCGTAACCGGCGGCGCCGGGCGGGACGGTGCCGTTCCTGGCCAGGCCCACGGCGCAGTAGCCGTACACGCAGAGCAGTACGGCGACGACGATGAGGGTGAGTTCGATGCCACGGCGCCGGGGCAGACGGGTCACGGGAGGAACGGGGGTGTCCGGGGTGTCCGCCTGTGCCACGGTGGGTCCGGCGTTGATCATGTCCGGAACCTACCCAAATAGTCGGTCTTGTGATCTCAGGGTGTCAGCACCAGCGCGGTTGTTCGTGGCTGATGACGTCGATGAAGCGGGCCGAGCCCCACGCCCAGGTGCCGTCCGGGAGGAGGTACCAGATGTTGTCGCCGTCGACGCTCTGGCCCGGGGTCTTGCAGAAGATCGAGACCCGCTCGCCCCGGTGCGCCACCCGGATCACCTGGCTGCCGCGGTTCGGCGCACTGCGCAGAAACAGCGTCTCCGCGGTGACGACGCCCCGCGCGAGCCGGTCGTGGTCGTGGTCGTGCTCGCCCCCCTGGCCGAAGCCGGGGTCCCCGCCACCGTCACCCCACTCGTCGTCCGCGAGGGCGGGGGAGACGGCTACGGAACTGACGAGGGCACAGGCGGCGGTGGCGGTGGCCAGGCGTATGAGGGTGGAGCGCAGGGACATGGGGGATACCTCCATGAACGGGGGCGAAGCTGACTATTCGCCACATTAGGAGGAGGGGGCGGGGGCCGCCTGTCCTGCTGGTCCATAGGAGCGCCCCCTTAGGGGCGCGGGGAACTGCGCGATCAACCCGAACGGACTCGCGCCCAACGAACCACCTGAAGTCCCGAGCTCCTAGTCCCCCAGACCCAGGGTCAAAATCGCAACCGCCCCGCCATCCACCGCATTGGCGAACTCCAGCCGCGCCCCCAACACCTCGGCCTGCCCGACCGCAATGGTCAACCCGAGCCCGTGCCCCTTGGCACCACCCTCCGTGCGGAACCGCTGCGGCCCGTGCTCCAGCAGATAGCCCGGGTACCCGTCCCCGTGATCCCGCACGGTCACCACCGCCCCGTCCACTGTCAGAGACACCGGCGCCCGCCCGTGCTTGTGCGCATTGGCGACCAGATTCCCCAGCACCCGCTCCAGCCGCCGCCGGTCCGTCTCCACGCGGGCGTCCCGCAGGACGACGACCTCCGTGTCGGTCCCCGACGCCCGCACCACCCGCATCGCCAGCGCGCCCAGCTCCTCCGCGTCCAGCTCCAGCTGCTCCCGCCCGGTGTCCAGCCGGGAGATCTCCAGCAGGTCCTCGGTGAGCGTGCGCAGCGCGGCCACCCGGTCCCGCACCAGCTCCGTGGGCCGGCTCGGCGGCAGCAGCTCGGCCGCCGCGTGCAGCCCGGTCAGCGGGGTGCGCAGCTCGTGCGCCACGTCCGCGGTGAACCGCTGCTCGCTCAGCAGCTTGCCCTGCAACGAGGCCGCCATCGAGTCCAGTGCGGCCGCGACGGCGGCCACCTCGTCCTGGGGGTGCGTCGGATCCTTCGTACGGGGGTCGTCGACGCGCGCGTCCAGGTCGCCGGCGCTGATCCGCCGGGCCACCTGCGCCGTGGCGTGCAGCCGCCGTGTCACCCGGGTCACCGCGAACGCGCCCACCAGCAGCGTCACCGTGATGGCCAGGCCCGACGACCACAGGATCGACTGGTCGAGCGCGGCGATCGTACGGGACTGCTGCGAGTAGTCGACCTCGACGGCGAGCGCCCTGTTCCGGTCCGCGGGGCCCGCCGCCCACATCGTGGGATGCCCGTGCTGCTCGGAGACCATCGTGCCGCGGTCCCCGTCCGCCGCCAGCTCCCGCAGCGCCCTCGGCAGCCCGGGGGGATCGACGCCCGCCCCGGGCAGCAGCGAGTCCCCGGCCTCGTACGCCTTCGTCGCGTCCGTCAGGCGCGACAGCGCGAGGTCGCGGGCCTGGCCGACGGTCTGGTTCGTCACCGACACATGCACGAGCACGCCGAGCAGCGCGGCGAGCGCACAGCACATCACGGCGATGAAGACGGCGGCCTTCAGGGCGAGCGTGCCCGCCCACTGGGGGAGCGCGAGCCTCCTCATGGGGTCGCCGAGGGGGAGGGGGAAGGGGAGGCGGAGCGCGATCCGGAGGGGCGCGTCAGACGCTCGCGCTTGCCGATGTGCAGCATCTCGTCGTGGGTCAGCAGCATCACGCGCTGGTTCGGGTCCCAGGTCCACTGGAAGCGGTACTCGTAGTCGGCGAGATCGGACGGCGCGTGGATGATGACGGAACGCCCGGCCAGTTCGACCCCGCTCACCGCGTCGTTGTTCGACATGACCTGGACCACCCGGCCCGCCTCGACGGTGTAGACGCGCACCGCCGTCTGGTTGCCGGGCAGCAGCCGGAAGCCCAGCGTGAGGTCGGGGCGCCCATCACCCGTGATGTCCCGGTAGTACGCCTTGAGCAGCGGACACTTCGGGTTCGCCGGCTGCTTGCCGCAGTAGGCCATACGGCGGGCCGTCTCGCGGTACGGCGCCTTGGAGCCGGAGTAGTCGTCCGGGTGCTGGGACATCTCGGCCCTGACGACGGCCGGCGGGTCCACCTTGCGGATGTCGCCGCCCGGAGCCGTGATGCCCTTCATGGCCTCGGCCTCGCCGTTGTCGTAGTCCCAGGCGGGACTGGCCGCCGGGCTCAGGCTCGGCCACAGCTTGTCCGGACTCGTCGCGGTCGGGGTCGACCCGGCGCCCTGCAGTCCGCCCGCGTCACCGCAGCCCGCCGCCAGCAGCGCGCAAAGGGCTGTGGCGAGGGCTGCACATGCGGCGCGAGTGCGGAGCACTGTACTCCTGTGGCTGAGAACGATCGGTGACCCGGTACACCCTATTCGTCCGGCGAAACGATTACCTCGCCACTCGGCTCCCTGGCGAAACGGCTGCTCGGCGACCTGATCGCCCGGCTACTCGGCGAGTTCCTCAAGCAGCCGTGCCGTGGACAACCCCGCCCGCAGATAGTCCACGAACAGTTCGTTGTGCAGCGCCCAGGGCGAGCGGCGGGACCGTATCAGCCGTATCGCCTCCTCGGTGGCGTGCCCCCGGCGGACCAGGGTGTGCGCGACGACCAGCCCCGAGCGGTTGTACCCGTGATAGCAGCGGACGAGGACCTTGCGGCCCCCGTCCAGTGCCTCGCCCGCGGCCTGCGCCAGGCGCATCACACCCGCGAGCTGGGTGCCGTCCAGCGGCCCGTCCGGTATCGCCCACACATGGTGCTCCACACCGGGGTCGGGGCCGTGCCCGGGCAGTCTCAAAAGAGTCTGTACGAGATCGAACTCGCCCCGCACGACGGCGAACTCCAGTTGCCCGGTGCGGCCCCTGAACTCGTGCCCGCCCATCCACAGTCCGGGCACTATCTCGCTCCACGGACTGTCCGGTGCCGGTACGTCGGGCTGCTTCCTGCGGGTACGCAATCACGCCTCCCCAAGCGCCGCTTCCGTGGAGCCCAACTCCTCTTCAAAGGTAGCCGGGTTCTTGCCCGGGGAGCACCCCGCCTGTTCCCATGGTCAAGGGGTGATGGCGCATGACCGGACTACGCGTCGTACCGTCCTGGCGGCACGGTCAGGAACGGCTCTACGTATGCCTCACGGACGGGCGGAACGTCGCCTGGTACGACAAGGAGGCCGCCAGGGTCAACCTGCTCAGCGAGGACGAGCGGGAGGGCGTGCTGCGGGCCCTGGGCCCCTTCCTCACCGGCCCGGTGACCGTCGGCCCGCCGCCGGTCCCGACCCCGGCCGAGCTGGCCCGGCTCTCCCTCCACCCGGACGACGACCTGGCGCCCAACCGCCCCGGCGAGGCGCTGCTGGTCGCCCTGGACCGGGAACCCGGCCCGCCGCACCGGCTGCGTCCGGACCCGCGCCGCCGGGCGCTGGCGGCGGAACAGGCGGTGGGCGAGGCCCTGGACCGCCTCGACGGGGCGGGCTGGCACGCCCTGCACTCGGTACCGCTGCCCGGCGGCGACCGCATCCACCACCTGGCGATCGGCCCGGGCGGACTGTTCGCCGTCCATACGGTGTACGCGCGTAAGCAGAAGGTGACGGTGGCCGACCCCATGGTCGCCCTGGGCCGCCGCGAGCCCCACCCGCTGCTGCGCCGCGTCCGAGCGGACGCCGACCGGGCGTCGCACGCGCTGACCGCCGAGGTCCACCCGGTCCTGGCCCTCGCGGAGCCCGCGGAGGTCACGGTCCCGGCTCCGCTCCGCGAGGTCCGGGTCCTCAAGGACACGGACATCGAGGGCCTGGCCCGCCTCGGCGGCGTCCTCAAGCCGGCGGACGTGGAGGCACTGCACGCGATGGCGCGGGACCGGGGGACGTGGACGCGGGTGTGACCCCCGGTCCGTGCGGCGTTTGAGGACGAGGCCGTCAGGCCGAAGGGGGGTCCGGGGGCGCAGCCCCCAGGGAGAGCGGGTTCAGGGCAGAGGCGCCGCACCGGCGGGGTCGAGCAACGGGGCGAGCAGATCGCCGTAGTCCTGAAGGCGGGGCGCAAGGTCAGGTGCCTGGAACGTGAGCTGCGCAGCTGACCTGCACTCCTCGACCTCGGTCCAGGTGACGGGCGCGGAGACGGTGGGCTCGGGGCGGGCGCGCAGGGTGTAGGGCGTGGCGGTGGTCTTCCGGGCGGCGTTCTGGCTCCAGTCGACGAAGACCTTGCCGGGTCTCAGGCTCCGGGTCATCCGGTGCAGGGCGAGCCGGGGCATGGCCCGCTCGGCCTCGACGGCGAGCTGCTTGGCGTACTCGCTCACCTGCTCGGACGGGGTGGGCCGTACCGCGGCGAGCAGGTGCAGCCCCTTGGAGCCGGAGGTCTTGGCGAAGGCGTCGATGCCGTCGGCCGCGAGCCGTTCCCGCAGCCAGAGGGCGATCTCACAGCAGTCGACGACGTTCGCGGGCGCCCCCGGATCGAGATCGAAGACGATCCGGTCGGCGACACCGGCGTCCTGGACGACCCACTGGGGCGTGTGGAACTCGGTGACGAGATTCGCGGCCCACATCAGGCTCGCCAGGTCCTGGACGAGCACCATCCGCGCCGGCCCCTCCATCCGCGGCACCTCGGCGGTGGTGACCCAGTCGGGCGTACCGGGGGGCACGTTCTTGGCGAAGAACACCTGTCCGTCCGGCCCGTCGGGATACCGCAGGAAGGAGACGGGCCGGTCGCGGAGATGGGGGAGCAGGTGGTCGGAGGTGGTGGCGTAGTAGTGCAGCACCTCGCCCTTGGTGAACCCGGTCGCGGGATACAGCACCTTTTCGAGGTTGCTGAGCGCGAGCCGTCGCCCCTCCACCTCTGTGATCGGCGTCATACGATGAGAATCTCACGCAGACTGCGATGAAACATTGCGAACTCCGTAAAGCGTTCAAAACAGACCGAAAGGGTGCTGCACGTGCGATCCATATGGAACGGCGCCATCTCGTTCGGCCTGGTCAGCATCCCGATCAAGCTGGTGAACGCCACCGAGAGCCACTCGATCTCCTTCCGCCAGATCCATGTGGAGGACGGCGGCCGCATCCGCTACCGCAAGGTCTGCGAACTGGAGGACAAGGAGGTGAGCGGGGCGGAGATCGGCAAGGGCTACGAGGACGCGGACGGCACGATCATCCCGATCACGGACGAGGACCTGGCCCATCTGCCGCTCCCCACGGCGAAGACGATCGAGATCGTGGCCTTCGTTCCCGCGGACAGCATCGACCCCCTCCAGATGGACGCGGCGTACTACCTCGCGGCGGGCGGCGCCCCGGCCGCGAAGCCGTACACCCTCCTGCGCGAGGCCCTCAAACGCAGCAACAAGGTGGCGATCGCCAAGTTCGCCCTGCGCGGCAGGGAACGGCTGGGCATGCTGCGGGTGGTGGAGGACGCCATCGCCATGCACGGCCTCCTGTGGCCGGACGAGGTCCGCGCCCCCGAGGGCGTGGCCCCCGACGCGAAGGTCAGCATCAACGACAAGGAACTCGATCTGGCGGACGCCCTGATGGACACCCTGGGCGGGATCGAGCTCGACGAACTCCACGACGAGTACCGCGAGGCGCTGGAGGAGGTCGTGGCGGCGAAGGCGGCCGGTGAGGCACCGCCGGAGGCCCCGGAACCGGCGGCGGGCGGCAAGGTGCTGGACCTCATGGCGGCGCTGGAGAAGAGCGTGAAGGCCGCCAAGGAGTCGCGCGGCGAGGAGGAGCCGGCAGACGTCAGACGCCTCCCGGCCCGAACGGCCCCGAAGCAGTCGGGTGGGAAGAAGTCGACGTCAACGGCCAAGAAGACGACCGCGAAGAAGACGACGGCATCGGCCTCGGCGAAGAAGTCGACGGCGAAGTCCACGCAGGCGACGAAGAAGACGGCGGCAAAGTCGACCACCGCGAAGAAGACGCCCGCGAAGAAGACGACGTCCCGCAAGCGCACGGCCTGACGCGGCGCGGTGAGGTCCGCTGGGGGATTGGTGGTCGACTCGCCCCATGCGGCAGAGACCTCCGCTAGCATGATCGTCCAAAATGATAGCTTTTGCGGGCGCTCAGCTGGGTGGGGATCGAGGTCACATGCACTTCTCGATAGACGAAGTTGTCGATGAGCTTGCCGTGGAGGGGTTTTCGTTCGACCGTGCATCCATCGAACTGGAGAGAATCATCCGAGGTGCGGATGATGATGAATTCTCTGCCTTGCTGGTGAGGGCCGGATGTATTCCGGAGCGGTACAGTCACGACTCCACCGAGGAAAAGCTGTACGCCAAGGCAATGGATTCGATCGTTGCCGAGTCCCTTCGTCGACTCGGGTATGAGGCCCAGGTCTCGCAGGAAAGAGCAAATTCGGCGGACGTGGTGGCATACGGGGGGCCGCCCGCACACTCTCTGGTCGCGGATGCCAAGGCCTTCAGGCTTTCTCGCACAGCCCTGAATCCCAAGGATTACAAGATCGAGGCCCTCAACGAGTGGCGGAACGGAGCCGATTACGCGATCCTGGTTGCCCCCATAGCGGGCTACCCGGAGGGTGAAAGCCGCCTTTATGAGGAGGCCGACAGATATCAGGTGACGCTACTCTCCTACTCGCATCTTGCCCTGATGATCGACTCGCGGTCGGGGCCGCCTCAGCTTCAGAGTATTTGGGAGCGTGGCGTCGAGCCCACATCATTCACCCGCAGCGCTCCGAAGTACTGGAGTGCACTGGACAGCGCATTGCGTGAGGCTCTGTCGTGGGACCGGGTGAATTGGGCGGAGGCGAGAAGGCAATACTTCGAAAGCCTTCTGCTCAATGCGGAGGAAGAACTCGCCTACTTCGATCAAGTGGCACGGAGAATTTCCGCCATGAGTCGTGAGGAGCTCGTCGACATTGCCGTGGACGCACTCAAGATCGACAGCAAAAGGCGCACCATCCTGGCGCGAGTGGCAAAAACCAGGGCCCTCATGAACGAGGTGGAAGTTCAAGAACGGTAACTGCCTCAGCGTGATGTGAAGCTGAAATCCGGGATGCTTTCGTAGATTTTATCGGCAATCTCGCGGCATGCGGAGTTCACCGTGTCCTGCCGGCTCAACATCTCCTCGGTGAACTGACTGAGCCGGGCCTCGACGGCGGATACGAAAGCCAGAGTCGCTGCCACATCATCCGGCCAGTCGGCTGCGGTCGCGCGTTCCAAGGCCGCCTTGATCAGCTTGTCGATATTGGGAGAATCGGGTACCAGACCCATCGCGCTCGCTGCCTCATGAGGCCTGGCGACCAGGACGAGAGAAGTGTTGATCGCGGCTGATTTCATCGAGCGAGGCCGGTGCGTTCGCTCGATCGTCATGGGCCATAGTTGCGTGATTTTCAGTCCTGCCCGCACATAAGCCGCGATCAGCGACGACCAGCCGCTGATGGAACTGTGCGCGTAGCAGACCGTGATCACGCCGTCGTGCTTGATGACGCGTCGCGATTCTCGCAGGACCTGCGCCATGCCTGTACTGAAGTAGTTCCAGGCTTCCCCGGGGCCTCCCTGGCGCCGGGGAGCCGCGGTGAGCTCCCTGGTCGAGTCGGTTCTCGGCTCGCTGAAGATCTCGGGAAATCCGCCGATCAACGCCATCCTTTTGAAGGAATAGATGCAGTCGGCGAGGATGCTGTAGTAGAGGTTGTCGTAGTACGGAGGGTCGGTGACCACAGCATCGAAGAAGGCGTCCGGGTAGGCCATGGAGCGGGAGTCGCCACGCGTGATCCTCTCCTCCTGGTCCGGCGGCATCGGGATCTGGTCCACGCCGGCAGCGATTCGCTCAAGTTTTCCATAGAGATTCGCCGGACCGCGCAACAGCGGATCGATCTCGACGAAGTCCCACAGCATGGGCATACCCGGGCCGGAGAGACCACGGCCTACCTGCTCATTCTGTGAGATCCACATGCACAGTCGGGAATTCCAGTCGGCCAGTTGGTCGATGAGACCTGAAAGGAAAGCCGCGATCGCTTTTGATTGAGGCTCTCCGTATGCTTCTTCCCAGATCTTCTGGCGCTCACTCAGGATCCTGCAGAGGCGGATGGTGACTGCGAGTTGCCGCTCCGTGAACAGGGAAGCAATGGTGTCATGACCGTACACGGTGGGATTCGTGATGCCCGACCAGGCTGGGATTTCGACGTCAGGAAGCTGCAGGTCGAGCGCAGCGCAGTCTTCCTTGATCATCCGCTCCGCGACACCATCGGCGATGTAGTGCTGCGGCTTCGTCGCGGGAAGGAAGTGCTTTCTCTTGTCGAGTTTTGTAACTGCCGTGAGCTTGTCGGCCGAAGCCGTTCGGATCAACTCGGCCGTTCGCTGTCTGTCGTATTCCTGCCCGCAGAAGAGGCACCGCAGAGAGTTTCGCCCGCTCCAGGCCGAGTGATCGGCTACTGCCCCAGAGGCCGATTCGACGACGTGCACATCGAATGACTTCGTCTCAAAATTCGGCTCCTGCACGACGGCTCGTTGCTTCCCGGCCTTCTTGGAAAGCCAGGGTCGCTTCTGGAGCGGCATCTCGTTACCGCAGCCGGTGCATGTGGCGGAACGGCTCCAGAAGTAGCAGATGATGTTTTCGGCGTCACGGGCCGGATACAGTTCACTGGTCTCAGCTTTTAGCTGGTCCAGGACCTGCATTCCCTCCAGCATCAGGAGATGCCGGAGCTGCCGGCCGGCGGACCTGCTGAGATCGAGGAGCGCCTTCGCCGTGAAATAAGCGAGCTCGTTGTTCTCCATCCCGTACATCTTGACGCCCAGGCGCGTACCGGCGAGGGGGAAGGTGGCGCCCCCCACGAACGGATCAAGTACCTTCGATTCCGCTGCCGTTCGAGCCGGGTCGAGAGAGGCGGAGATCAGCTCTCTTGCCGTGGAGAACGGGCGGCGAGCCCACCAGGTGAAGACGGTGTGGGGGGAAGAGGCGCGCTGGTACCTTTCGGAGGTGCCCGCTTCGGAGATCGACGCGACATCGAGATGCTGTTCAATCGGACGCTTCTGGATCTCCGACACTAATTCTCCTCAGGGCATTTTAATCAATGCAGTGTCTCATATTCCTGAAGGGGAGAGCATGCCGTCAAGGCGGGGAGCGGCTTTGGCCGGACCATAATCCGCGAGGCTCGCCCCGGCCTCAGCGGCAGGGGCGGCGCGCTCGGCGCTGTCGACCTGGCGCAGACACGCGAAGACCCCGCACTCAGCGAACTCGCTGGTGGCGGGGTCTTTAGGCACCTCTGAAAGGGTGCCCCCGGCAGGATTCGAACCTGCGCACACGGCTCCGGAGGCCGTTGCTCTATCCCCTGAGCTACGGGGGCGTGTCCGCTGCGCTGTGTGCGCGGCGACGGGTAGAACCCTACCAGTTCATCGGGGGTGTTCATGAACGGGTTTCCGGCGTCGCCCGGCGCGGCCGCGGAGGGCCGAGGGCGTCCCCCGCAAGGGCCGGAAGTGGGGAAAACCCGGACGCGGTGGCCGGTCCGCACCTACTCTCGAGTTGTGCCAGGCGCGTCGGGCCGGGTGCTTGTTGTGGACGACAACAAGGTCATCCGGCAGCTGATCAGGGTCAATCTCGAGCTGGAGGGTTTCGAGGTGGTGACCGCGGCTGACGGTGCCGAGTGTCTGGATGTCGTTCATCAGGTGCGGCCCGATGTCGTGACCCTCGATGTCGTCATGCCCCGGCTGGACGGGCTGCGGACCGCCTCCAGGCTCCGCTCCGATCCGCTGACCCGTGACCTTCCCCTCGTCATCGTCAGTGCGTGCACCACGTACGAGGTCGAGACCGGGCTCGACGTGGGGGTCGACGCCTTCCTGGCCAAGCCCTTCGAGCCTGCCGAACTCGTGCGCCTCGTGCAGCAGTTGATCGAGCGGAGGAGGAGTACGAGGGGCCGGGGAGAGGATGGTGGGTCCGGGCTCGGGAGTGTTCTCGGGTTCGGGGAGGCCGAGCGGGCCGGCCGCGCCGGCGGCTGACCGGGGCGGACGTCCGGCGTTCACCCGCCCGTCCACATCGCGGACCCTCGCCCAAATCGGCTCGCCCACCCACCCCCCTCCTCCCATACGCTGTTGCCGTGACCCCCGTCGAGCTCTCCCGCACCGTGCTGCGCGCGGTGCGTCGTGCTGTCGACGAGGGGGAGCTGAGCGTGGCCGTGCCGCAACGGGCCGTGGTGGTGCCGCCAGGTCCGGGTGGCTGTGGCGACTACGCCACCAACATCGCCCTGCAGCTCGCACGGCCCGCCGGACAGCCACCCCGGCGTGTTGCCGAGATCCTGCGGCAGCACCTCGCCCGGACGGACGGCGTCGCGGACGTCGTCGTCACCGGGCCCGGCTTCCTCAACATCAGTCTGCGGGAGGCGGCCGCATCCGCGGCCGCGCTGACGCGCGAGATCCTCCGGGACGGCACGGCGTACGGTCACACCGACGCCCTCGCCGGGCAGGTCGTCGAGTTGCGCATCGCGTACGACGTCCGGGCCGAGGTCGTCGCCGACGCCCTCGTGCGCATCGTCGGCTCCCAGGGCGGCCGCGTCGAGGTCGACCACCGCGAGCCGGTGAACCTCCGGCCGGTCCCGGCTCCCGACGATCCCGCCCTGCTGGGCCCCGACGCCGCCCGCTGGGCACTGCTGCACCCCGCCGCCCACGACCGGCCCCGTATCACCGCCGATCACCTGGTCCAGCGCGAGAGCAACCCTCTCTTCCGCGTCCGTTACGCCCACGCCCGCACCCGGGCCCTCAGCCGTAACGCCGCCGACCTGGGCTTCACCCCCGAGCCCGGAGACGTACAAGAGGACATGGCCGCCCTGCTCGCCGTCCTCGCCGACCACCCCCGCGTTCTCGCCCGTGCGGCTGCACAGCGCACGCCCGACAGTCTCGCCCGGCACCTCGTCACCGTCGCCGACGCCGTTCTCGCCGTCCTTCCGGTGGTGCTGCCGCGCGGCGACGAGAAACCCTCGGCCGCCCACCGTGCCCGGCTCGCGCTCGCCGAAGCCGCCGGGGCGGTGCTGGCCGGCGGCCTGTCCCTGCTCGGCATCGACGCACCCCAACACCTCTAGAGAGCCAGCGAAGAAGATGAGCCGTTCCGCACACCCCGCCGGGCCCCGTCACGCCGACGTCCTCCCCGAGGGCCACTACTCCGCCCCGCCCAGCGACCTCAACGTCCTCGACCCCAAGGTCTGGGCCCAGACGGTCACCCGTGACGAGGACGGGGTGGTCACCGTCGGCGGCATCGACGTGAAGACCATCGCCGAGCAGTACGGCACCCCCGCCTACGTCCTCGACGAGGCCGACTTCCGGGCCCGGGCGCGGGCCTGGCGCAGCGCCTTCGGAACCGACGCCGACGTCTTCTACGCCGGCAAGGCGTTCCTGTCGCGTGCCGTCGTGCGGTGGCTGCACGAGGAGGGGCTCAATCTGGACGTGTGCTCCGGGGGCGAGCTCGCCACCGCTCTCTCCGCCGGCATGCCCGCCGACCGCATCGCCTTCCACGGCAACAACAAGTCGGTGGAGGAGATCGAGCGGGCCGTCCGCGCCGGTGTCGGGCGGATCGTCCTCGACTCCTTCCAGGAAATCGTGCGCGTCGCCCACATCGCGCAGGAACTCGGCAAGCGGCAGCGGGTGCAGATTCGTATCACCGTGGGTGTGGAGGCGCACACCCACGAGTTCATCGCCACCGCGCACGAGGACCAGAAGTTCGGGATCCCGCTGGCCGGCGGGCAGGCCGCCGAGGCCGTGCGGCGGGCGCTTCAGCTCGACGGGCTCGAACTCATCGGGATCCACAGCCACATCGGGTCGCAGATCTTCGACATGTCCGGGTTCGAGGTCGCCGCGCACCGGGTGGTCGGGCTGCTCAAGGACATCCGTGACGAGCACGGCGTCGAGCTGCCCGAGATCGACCTCGGAGGCGGGCTCGGGATCGCGTACACGAGCGACGACGATCCCCGCGAGCCGCACGAGATCGCCAAGGCGCTCACCGAGATCGTCACGCGTGAGTGCGAGTCGGCCAGGCTGCGCACCCCGCGCATCTCCGTCGAGCCGGGACGGGCCATCGTCGGTCCGACGGCCTTCACGCTGTACGAGGTCGGCACCATCAAGCCCCTCGACAACCTCCGTACCTACGTCTCCGTCGACGGCGGTATGTCCGACAACATCCGCACCGCGCTGTACGACGCCGAGTACAGCGTCGCGCTCGTGTCGCGGACCTCCGACGCCGCACCCATGCTCGCCCGCGTCGTCGGCAAGCACTGCGAAAGCGGGGACATCGTGGTGAAGGACGCGTTCCTGCCCTCCGACCTGGCACCGGGTGACCTCGTCGCCGTGCCCGCCACGGGTGCGTACTGCCGGTCCATGGCCAGCAACTACAACCACGTGCTCCGGCCGCCCGTCGTCGCCGTGAACGACGGTGAGGCGCGGGTCATCGTCCGCCGCGAGACGGAAGAGGACCTTCTGCGTCTCGACGTCGGATGAGCCGGACGTCCGGGAAACTCCCGGCGGGGTGGAAGATCTCCTGTCTTCCACCCCCGTACAAATGAAATAGATGTCTCACGATCCGGACATAGGACAGAAACTCCCGTCCGGTGAGTGAGACTGGTCCAACCGTAGACGGTATGAGGAAACGAGGTCGGATGATGCGTACGCGTCCGCTGAAGGTGGCGCTGCTGGGCTGTGGGGTTGTCGGCTCAGAGGTGGCGCGCATCATGACGACGCACGCCGAAGACCTCGCCGCCAGGATCGGGGCGCCCGTCGAACTGGCCGGTGTGGCCGTGCGCCGGCCCGACCGGGTCCGTGAGGGCATCGACCCGAATCTCGTCACCACCGATGCCACCGCGCTCGTCAAACGCGGCGACATCGACGTCGTGGTCGAGGTCATCGGCGGCATCGAGCCGGCCCGCTCCCTCATCACCACCGCCTTCGAGCACGGCGCGTCCGTCGTCTCCGCCAACAAGGCGCTGCTCGCCCAGGACGGCGCCGCTCTGCACGCCGCCGCCGAGGAGCACGGCAAGGACCTCTACTACGAGGCCGCCGTCGCCGGCGCCATCCCGCTGATCCGCCCGCTGCGCGAGTCCCTCGCCGGCGACAAGGTCAACCGCGTGCTCGGTATCGTCAACGGCACCACCAACTTCATCCTCGACAAGATGGACAGCACGGGGGCCGGGTACCAGGAGGCGCTCGACGAGGCCACGGCGCTCGGTTACGCCGAGGCCGACCCCACCGCCGACGTCGAGGGCTTCGACGCCGCCGCGAAGGCCGCCATCCTCGCCGGTATCGCCTTCCACTCGCGGGTGCGGCTCGACGACGTCTACCGCGAGGGGATGACCGAGGTCACCGCGGCCGACTTCGCCTCGGCGAAGAACATGGGCTGCACCATCAAGCTCCTCGCCATCTGCGAGCGGGCCCAGGACGGCGGCTCGGTGTCCGCGCGCGTGCACCCCGCCATGATTCCGCTGAGCCACCCCCTCGCCTCCGTGCGCGGCGCGTACAACGCCGTGTTCGTCGAGTCCGACGCGAGCGGTCAGCTCATGTTCTACGGGCCCGGTGCCGGCGGTTCGCCGACCGCGTCCGCCGTGCTCGGCGACCTCGTCGCCGTCTGCCGCAACCGGCTCAGCGGGGCAACGGGGCCCGGCGAGTCGGCGTATGCCGCGCTGCCCGTGTCGGGCATGGGTGACGTCGTCACCCGCTATCACATCAGCCTCGACGTGGCGGACAAACCGGGTGTTCTCGCCCAGGTGGCGACCGTCTTCGCGGAGCACGGTGTGTCGATCGATACGGTTCGCCAGCAAGGCCGGCCAGAGGGGGACGGCGACGCATCGCTCGTCGTCGTCACCCACCGCGCGTCCGACGCCTCCCTCTCCGGGACCGTCGAGGCGCTGCGCAAGCTCGACACCGTGCGGGGTGTCGCCAGCATCATGCGGGTTGAAGGAGAGTAACCAGCAATGACCCACCAGTGGCGCGGAATCATCGAGGAGTACCGGGACAGACTGCCGGTGTCCGACACCACGCCGGTCGTGACGCTCCGCGAGGGCGGCACGCCCCTCGTGCCCGCGCAGGTGCTCTCCGAGCGCACGGGCTGCGAGGTCCACCTGAAGGTGGAGGGCGCGAACCCCACCGGGTCCTTCAAGGACCGCGGTATGACCATGGCCATCACGCGGGCCAAGGAGGAGGGCGCGAAGGCCGTGATCTGCGCCTCCACCGGCAACACGTCCGCGTCCGCGGCCGCGTACGCCGTGCGGGCCGGCATGGTTTCGGCCGTTCTCGTCCCGCAGGGCAAGATCGCCCTCGGCAAGATGGGACAGGCGCTCGTGCACGGCGCCAAGATCCTCCAGGTCGACGGCAACTTCGACGACTGCCTCACCCTGGCCCGCGCGCTGAGCGACAACTACCCCGTGGCGCTGGTGAATTCGGTCAACCCGGTGCGCATCGAGGGCCAGAAGACGGCCTCCTTCGAGATCGTCGACATGCTGGGCGACGCCCCGGACATCCATGTCCTCCCGGTCGGGAACGCGGGCAACATCACCGCGTACTGGAAGGGCTACAAGGAGTACGCCGCCGACGGCGTCGCCGCCCACACCCCCCGCATGTGGGGCTTCCAGGCCTCCGGTTCCGCCCCGATCGTGCGCGGCGAGATCGTCAAGGACCCCTCGACCATCGCCACCGCGATCCGCATCGGCAACCCCGCCTCCTGGCAGTACGCCCTGGCCGCGCGGGACGAGTCCGGCGGCTTCATCGACGAGGTGACGGACCGTGAGATCCTGCGCGCCTACCGGCTGTTGGCCGCTCAGGAGGGCGTCTTCGTCGAGCCGGCGTCCGCCGCGTCCGTCGCCGGTCTGCTGAAGGCCGCCGAGCAGGGCAAGGTCGACCCGGGCCAGAAGATCGTGTGCACGGTCACCGGAAACGGTCTGAAGGACCCCGACTGGGCCGTCGCCGGCGCCCCGCAG
The DNA here is from genome assembly GCF_040298885.1 of Streptomyces sp. NPDC001137. Lineage (NCBI taxonomy): Bacteria > Bacillati > Actinomycetota > Actinomycetes > Kitasatosporales > Streptomycetaceae > Streptomyces > Streptomyces sp. NPDC001137. Next base: position 97,053 of record NZ_JBEPBA010000013.1, on the reverse strand, counting down.
CCGGTCACCGTCCCGGTCGACGCGGTGACGGCGGCCGAGCGCCTCGGTCTGGCCTGACGTACGGCCTGACGTCCTGCCGGACGGGGAACTCCCTCCGAGGGGTGCACAGGGGGCTTACGGCACGCATCGTGCGCCTCCTGTGCGCCCTATGTCGCCACAGAAGCATCCTTCGATAGGCTGTACCGAACCCGCCCGCCGCATATGCCTCCGCCCATGGAGCGTCTGGACGGTGCCGCGCCGTCTCCGCGGCCTGAGGGTCTCCCCGTACGTAGCCGATGTCGTATCGAATGTTTTCGACCATCACGCAGCTCAAGGAGAGTCATCGAGAGATGGCCGGTCCCGCCTTCCGCGCCGCCGCCGTAAGGGTGCGCGTCCCCGCCACCAGCGCCAACCTCGGTCCGGGCTTCGACGCCCTCGGTCTGTCGCTGGGGCTCTACGACGACGTCGTCGTCAGGGTGGCCGACTCCGGGCTGCACATCGACATCGCGGGCGAGGGCAGCGAGACGCTGCCGCGTGACGAGAAACACCTTCTCGTACGTTCCCTGCGCACCGCCTTCGACCTGCTCGGCGGGCAGCCGCGCGGCCTCGAGATCGTCTGCGCCAACCGCATCCCGCACGGCCGTGGCCTGGGATCCTCCTCGGCCGCCATCTGCGCGGGCATCGTCGCCGCGCGCGCCGTGACCATAGGCGGGGAGTCGAAGCTGGACGACACGGCCCTGCTCGAGCTCGCGACCGAGATCGAGGGCCACCCCGACAACGTGGCGGCCTGTCTGCTCGGCGGCTTCACCCTCTCCTGGATGGAGGCGGGCGCCGCCCGCGCCATCAGGATGGATGCCGCCGATTCCATCGTTCCGGTGGTTTTCGTGCCCGGAAAGCCGGTCCTCACCGAGACCGCGCGCGGCCTGCTCCCGCGCACCGTGCCGCACGTCGACGCCGCCACCAACGCGGGCCGTGCCGCCCTGCTCGTCGAGGCCCTCACCAGGCGCCCCGAGCTGCTGCTGCCCGCCACCGAGGACCGCCTCCACCAGGAATACCGCGCGCCCGCCATGCCGGAGAGCGCCGCGCTGGTGGAGCGGCTGCGGGCCGACGGAGTCCCGGCAGTCATCTCGGGTGCGGGACCCACCGTGCTGGCGCTGGCCGACGCCGACAGCGCCGACAAGGTCGCCCATCTGGCAGGCGCGGGCTGGGCCGCGAACCGGCTCGAACTCGACGCCCAGGGAGCGAGCGTGCTGCCGCTCGCCACCCAGGGTGTTGATTAAAAAGCCTGCGGTTGCCGGATTTCGAGAGGGGGAATGTTTGTTGGATCCGGTAGTGTTAATCTCAAGTCTGCACCCGACCCCACCATGGCGAGGTGCTTCGTGTCCCCGTCCGGGACAGACATTCTTCCGGGAGCCTCCCAAGCCGCACTGTGTTCCGTACGACGTACGCGGGCAGTACCTCGTACGCGGGCACTGAGCGACTTGCCGGGCACGCTCCGGAATCGGTGCGACCAAGCCACGTGACACCGACACTCGGTGCCACGGCCACGGCTTTGGGAAGCGCCATCCCAGATATTGCCTCCGCCACCTTTGGCGGACCACCGCCCCGGCACGGTCCACACAGCAAGGACCGAAGCCGGAAGCACAACCGGTCGCCGAGCCAGACAGGCCGACGTCCGCTCCAGGGAAGGACCCTTCGTGAGCGACACCACCGATCTGATGGGCGCACGTGTCGAGGAGACCGCTGCCGCGCCCGCCACGGACGCCTCCGCGCCTGCCACCGGTGCAGGCTCCCGGCGGCGCCGCGGTACCGGCCTCGAGGGCATGGTGCTGGCCGAGCTGCAGCAGGTCGCATCCGGCCTCGGCATCAGGGGCACCGCGCGCATGCGCAAGAGCCAGCTGATCGAGGTCATCAAGGAGGCGCAGGCGGGCGGGGGTGCCGCCCCGGCGAAGGCTGCGTCTTCCCCCGCCGGGGACGCCACCGAGACCAAGCCCAAGCGCCGTGCCACCTCCAAGGCACGTACGGGCGAGGACGCCGCTCCCGCCGCCGAGAAGAAGGCGGCCGAGAAGGCCGTGGCCCGGCAGCAGATCGAGATCCCCGGCCAGCCGGCCAGCGAGGACGCCCCCGCCGAGCGGCGCCGTCGTCGCGCCACCGCCGAGGCGGGCAGCCCCGAGACGGTCGCCGCCGAGGCGAAGAGCGAGCCGAAGGCCGAGACGCCCGCCCCGCAGGCGCAGGGCGACGCCGGTGACGGCGAGGGCCGCCAGGGCCGCCGTGACCGCCGTGACCGCGACCGCGGAGGCCGGGACCGCTCGGGCCGCGGCAACAAGGGCGACGAGCAGCAGGGCGGCCAGGGCGGTGGCCAGCAGCGCCAGGACCGTCAGGACCGGGGGGACCGCCAGCAGGGCGGCGCCCGCCAGGACCGCCAGCAGCGTGACAACGGCCCGCAGGACGACGACGACTTCGAGGGCGGCCGCCGCGGCCGTCGGGGCCGTTACCGGGACCGCCGTGGCCGTCGTGGCCGTGACGAGATCGGCAGCGAGCCGCAGATCGGCGAGGACGACGTCCTGATCCCGGTCGCGGGCATCCTCGACATCCTGGACAACTACGCCTTCATCCGTACGTCGGGCTACCTGCCGGGCCCCAACGACGTGTACGTCTCCCTCGCCCAGGTCCGCAAGAACGGCCTGCGCAAGGGCGACCACGTCACCGGCGCGGTCCGTCAGCCCAAGGAAGGCGAGCGGCGCGAGAAGTTCAACGCGCTGGTGCGTCTCGACTCCGTCAACGGCATGGCGCCCGAACACGGCCGCGGCCGCCCGGAGTTCAACAAGCTCACCCCGCTGTACCCGCAGGACCGCCTCCGCCTGGAGACGGACCCGGGCGTGCTCACCACCCGCATCATCGACCTGGTCTCGCCCATCGGTAAGGGCCAGCGCGGTCTGATCGTGGCCCCGCCGAAGACCGGTAAGACCATGATCATGCAGGCGATCGCCAACGCGATCACGCACAACAACCCCGAGTGCCACCTGATGGTCGTCCTGGTCGACGAGCGTCCGGAAGAGGTCACCGACATGCAGCGGTCGGTCAAGGGCGAGGTCATCTCCTCGACCTTCGACCGCCCGGCCGAGGACCACACCACGGTCGCCGAGCTCGCCATCGAGCGCGCCAAGCGCCTGGTGGAGCTGGGCCACGACGTGGTCGTGCTGCTCGACTCCATCACCCGTCTGGGCCGCGCCTACAACCTGGCCGCGCCCGCCTCCGGCCGCATCCTGTCCGGTGGTGTCGACTCGACCGCGCTGTACCCGCCGAAGCGCTTCTTCGGTGCGGCGCGGAACATCGAGGACGGCGGCTCGCTGACCATCCTCGCCACCGCCCTGGTGGACACCGGGTCCCGCATGGACGAGGTGATCTTCGAGGAGTTCAAGGGCACCGGCAACATGGAGCTCAAGCTGGACCGGAAGCTCGCCGACAAGCGCATCTTCCCGGCGGTGGACGTCGACGCGTCCGGTACCCGTAAGGAAGAGATCCTGCTCGGCAACGAGGAGCTCGCGGTCGTCTGGAAGCTCCGCCGTGTCCTGCACGCGCTGGACCAGCAGCAGGCCATCGAGCTGCTCCTCGACAAGATGAAGCAGACGAAGTCGAACGTCGAGTTCCTGATGCAGATTCAGAAGACGACGCCTACGCCCGGCAACGGCGACTGAGGTCCGGTTCTTCTCAGGTTCCTCTCAAAAGGGCGGCTCCCGTGACGGGAGCCGCCCTTTTGGCGCTGATAGGAACGGGCGCGCTTTTGCGCCTCTCCCATCACTGTGTCCCCGGGGGGAACACCCTTGTCCACATCCCTGTCCGGCAGCGGTCGTCACCGACGCCGGATTCGTCTCGTCCTGCCCGTGGCCGCCGCCGGCATCGCCGCCGCCGTGGCCGCCGCGCTGGTGGGTACCTCGGCCAACGCCGCGACCTCGGTGCCCACGCCGACCGGCAAGCCCGCCACCAGCTCCGTGTCGACCGCCGAGCTGAAGAAGCGCATCGCGGGGGCGCTCGCCACCGACGGCACCGCGGGCAAGGCGACGCCGAAGTCGTCGTACAGCGCGAGCACGACCGACTCCACGGGCTCCACGGTGAGCCCCTACGTCATCGGCGGTACCGACACCGCCATCACCTCGGCGCCCTTCATGGCGCAGCTCTGGTACTACGACGACCAGGGCACCACCGACGAGAGCGACGACCTCGGCTTCTTCTGCGGCGGCACGGTCGTCTCGCCGACGAAGATCCTCACCGCCGCGCACTGCGTCAAGGACGAGAACGGCACCAGCTACAACTGGAAGGCCTACGGCGCCGTCCTGACCGGCACCTCGCAGCTGCCGACCACGGACAGCTCCGGCAACACCGACCTGCACGGCGGCACCGTCTCGCTGCCGCTGCGGCAGTGGAACCACCCGTCGTACAGCCCGTCGACGATCAACAACGACATCGCCGTCCTCACCCTGGCCTCGCCGATCACGGCCACCCCGATCAGGATGACGACCTCGGGCGACACGGCCTCCTACGCGGGCGGCACCAGCGCCAAGCTCTACGGCTGGGGGCGCACCAGTTCCACCAGCAGCGACATCTCCGAGACCCTGAAGTCGACCACGCTGACCATCCACACCGACACCACCTGCTCCGGCGTGTACGGCAGCGAGTACGTCAAGGGCCACATGATCTGCGCCGGCACGCAGAGCGGCACCGACTCCGGCACGAAGGCGGCCTGCAACGGTGACTCCGGTGGGCCGCTCGTCGTCAACAACCGTATTGTCGGCGTCGTTTCGTGGGGTGTCGCGAACTGCGTGAGCAAGGGCTACTACAGCGTCTTCTCGAAGGTCAGCACCTACATCGGTGCGGCCTACGCGAACGTCGACGACACCAACCTCAGCCGCACCGACGGCAAGGCCGACCTGTTCCTGCGCCGTGCCTCCGACGGCACGGGCTACGAGGCGGACTCCAAGGGCAGCGCGTTCTCCCCGGTCGTGAACCTGGGCAGCTTCTCTGGCCTCAACGTCGTGCTGCAGACCGACCTCAACCGGGACGGCTACCAGGACTTCGTGGTCCGGCAGAGCTCCACCGGCGACGTCTACTGGATGCACTACGTGCCCGCCAGCGCCTCCTGGGCCAACTCGAAGCTGTACAGCGACTGGAGGACCCGCCTGCGGATCATCACGCCCGGCGACGTCACCGGTGACTACCTGCCCGACCTGCTCTCCGTCGACTCGGGCGGCACCCTGTGGATCTACCCGGGCAAGGGCAACGGCACCTTCGGGGCGCGCGTATCCGTGGGCACGGGCTGGAACCAGTACAACATGGTGCGCGGACACGGGGACTTCAACGGTGACGGCAAGGCCGACCTGCTGGCCCGCAAGAGCAGCACCGGCGACCTGTACCTGTACAAGGGCACCGGCAAGTCCGGCACGGGCGCCTTCTCGGCCCGCGTCAAGGTGCGCAGCGCCTGGACCGGATACAACGCCTTCGCGGCCGTCGGGGACGTGAGCGGCGACGGCAAGGCCGACTTCCTGGCCCGTACCTCGGGTGGCACGCTGTACCTGTACAAGGGCACCGGCAAGGCCACGACGGAGATCTTTGCCACAAGGATCTCCGTCGGCAGCGACTACAAGCAGTACGACGTCTTCGGCTGAAACCGCTGGTGAGCCTGGTCCAGCCGTAAACGCCGGTGACGCTCTGTGCCCAATCCTCCACGGGTTGGGCACAGAGCGTTGTGCAACCCTTTCTCGAGTTCCTCCGTCTGACCCGACGGAGTGACGATGGTGCGGTACGACGCGTATCCGTGACCGACAGGCCTGTCCCTGAACGCAGGGGGTAACCGACCGGACGAGAACGAGGAGCACATGTCCGCCGAGAGCACGCCGGAACCCGGAATACCGGGGGAGCCCGGCACCAACGGCACGCGCGGCCGCGCCAAGGGCCGCCGCCGCAAGCCCCGCAGCACGCGCCGCAAAGGCCTGCTGATCACGGCGTGGACCGCCGCGGGCATCGTCGTGCTGGGCGGCACCGGAGCCGGATACCTGTACTTCAAGCTCAACGGCAACATCAAGAGCGTCGACATCGACTCGGCCCTGGGCACGGACCGGCCGACCAAGGTCGACAACGGCTCCGAGAACATCCTGGTCCTCGGTTCGGACAGCCGCTCGGGCAGCAACAAGAAGCTCGGCGGCGGCACCGACGACGGCAGCGCCCGCTCCGACACGGCGATGATCGTGCACGTCTACAAGGGCCACAAGAAGGCCAGCGTGGTCTCCATGCCGCGCGACACCCTCATCGACCGCCCCGAGTGCACCGACACGAACGGCAGGACGCATCCCGCCGCGACCGGCGCCATGTTCAACACCGCGTACTCCACCGGCGGCGCCGCCTGCGCAGTGAAGACCGTGGAGTCGATCACCGGGCTGCGCATGGACCACTACCTCGAGGTCGACTTCAGCGGCTTCGAGAAGCTCATCGACGAGCTCGGCGGTGTCCCGGTCACCACGACCAAGAACATCAAGGACTCCCAGAGCCATCTGAACCTCAAGGCCGGCACGCACACGCTCGACGGCGAGCAGGCCCTCGGCCTGGTCCGCACCCGGCACGGCGTCGGCGACGGCTCCGACCTCGGCCGTATCCAGCTCCAGCAGGCCTTCATCAAGGCCCTGGTCGAGCAGGTCAAGCACGTCGGCATCTTCACCAGCCCGAAGAAGCTCTACGACCTCGCCGACACCGCCACCAAGGCCGTGACGACCGACTCGGATCTTGGCTCGGTCAACTCCCTCATGGGCTTCGCCAACGGCCTGAAGAGCATCAGTTCCAGCAACATGCACATGATCACGATGCCGGTCCAGTACGACCCGTCGAACCCGAACCGCGTGATCGTGGAGAAGGCCAAGGCTGAGCAGGTCTGGGACGCTCTCAAGAACGACCGCACGATCCCGAAGTCGGCGACTGAAGGAACGGCAAGTGGCGAAGCAAAGGGTGTGGTGAGCGCCCCTTGAGGGGCGCGGGGCCGTGTCGATTTGCGGCTGGGCGGCGTGGGCGCGAGCAACCCCCACCGGCCCGCAGGGAATAGATCACCGCAACCCCCGGTTTGGGGGGATGGCCCCAGTCCTGGCAGACTGGTACGTCGGCCCCGGTTCACGCGACCGCACCCCGCGGGAGCGACCCGGCGCCCTCCCGAAACTAGGAGACACCTTGAAGCGCGACATCCACCCCGAGTACGTCGAGACGCAGGTCAGCTGCACCTGTGGCGCGTCGTTCACCACCCGCAGCACGATCTCCAGCGGCACCATCCGCGCCGAGGTCTGCTCCGAGTGCCACCCGTTCTACACGGGCAAGCAGAAGATCCTCGACACCGGTGGCCGTGTGGCCCGCTTCGAGGCCCGCTTCGGCAAGGCTGCTGCCGGCTCCAAGAAGTAGCTGGCTCCCATTCGCCGGTCCACGGCCGCGCCCTTCTCAGGCGTGCCGGGACCGGCGTTTTTGGTCGCCCGCCTTCCCCCTTCTTCCACGCAGTACAGGAGCCCAAGATGTTCGAGGCCGTCGAGGAACTCGTCGGTGAGCACGCCGACCTGGAGAAGAAGCTCGCCGACCCGTCGGTCCACGCCGACCAGGCCAACGCGCGCAAGCTGAACAAGCGCTATGCGGAGCTCACCCCGATCGTCGCCACGTACCGCTCCTGGAAGCAGAACGGCGACGACATCGAGACGGCGAAGGAATTCGCCGCCGCCGACCCGGACTTCGCCGCCGAGGTCAAGGAGCTGGAGAAGCAGCGCGAGGAGCTGACGGAGAAGCTGCGCCTGCTGCTCGTGCCCCGGGACCCGTCCGACGACAAGGACGTGATCCTCGAGATCAAGGCCGGCGCCGGCGGCGACGAGTCCGCGCTCTTCGCCGGTGACCTGCTGCGCATGTACCTCCGGTACGCCGAGCGCGTCGGCTGGAAGACCGAGATCATCGACGCCACCGAGTCCGAGCTGGGCGGCTACAAGGACGTCCAGGTCGCCGTGAAGACCAAGGGCGGCCAGGGCGCCACCGAGCCCGGGCAGGGCGTCTGGGCCCGGCTGAAGTACGAGGGCGGCGTGCACCGCGTGCAGCGCGTGCCGGCGACCGAGTCCCAGGGCCGTATCCACACCTCCGCGGCCGGTGTGCTGGTCACGCCCGAGGCCGAGGAGGTCGACGTCGAGATCAACCCGAACGACCTCCGCATCGACGTCTACCGCTCCTCCGGACCCGGCGGCCAGTCCGTCAACACCACCGACTCCGCGGTGCGCATCACGCACATTCCGACCGGAGTCGTCGCCTCCTGCCAGAACGAGAAGAGCCAGCTGCAGAACAAGGAGCAGGCGATGCGTATCCTGCGCTCGAGGCTGCTCGCAGCGGCGCAGGAGGAAGCGGAGAAGGAAGCCGCCGACGCCCGCCGCAGCCAGGTCCGCACCGTCGACCGCTCCGAGAAGATCCGCACGTACAACTTCCCGGAGAACCGCATCTCGGACCACCGCGTCGGCTTCAAGGCCTACAACCTGGACCAGGTCCTGGACGGCGACCTCGACGCGGTGATCCAGGCCTGCGTCGACGCGGACTCGGCGGCGAAGCTGGCGGCTGCATAAAGGCACCTGCGCACCACCCAGTACGACACGGAGGAATGCGTGAACCTGCTGCTCGCAGAGGTGGCACAGGCCACCCAGCGGCTGGCCGACGCCGGCGTGCCCTCGCCGCGCACCGACGCGGAGGAGCTCGCCGCGTTCGTGCACGGCGTGAAGCGCAGCCAACTGCACTCCGTGAAGGACTCGGACTTCGACGCCCGCTACTGGGAGGTCATCGCCCGGCGTGAGCAGCGCGAGCCGCTGCAGCACATCACCGGGCGGGCCTACTTCCGCTACCTCGAACTCCAGGTGGGGCCGGGCGTGTTCGTGCCGCGGCCCGAGACCGAGTCCGTGGTCGGGTGGGCCATAGACGCCGTACGCGCCATGGATGTCGTGGAGCCCTGCATCGTCGACCTGTGCACCGGCTCCGGCGCCATCGCGCTCGCCCTCGCCCAGGAGGTGCCGCGCTCGCGCGTGCACGCCGTGGAGCTGTCCGAGGAAGCGCTCCAGTGGACCCGCAAGAACGTCGAGGGTTCGCGCGTCGACCTGCGCCAGGGCAACGCCCTCGACGCCTTCCCGGACCTCGACGGCCAGGTCGACCTGGTCATCTCCAACCCGCCGTACATCCCGCTGACCGAATGGGAGTACGTCGCTCCCGAGGCGCGGGACTACGATCCCGAACTCGCCCTGTTCTCGGGGGAGGACGGCCTCGACCTCATCCGCGGTCTGGAACGGACCGCACACCGGCTCCTGCGCCCGGGCGGTGTCGTCGTCGTCGAGCACGCCGACACCCAGGGCGGCCAGGTGCCGTGGATCTTCACGGAGGAGCGGGGCTGGGCCGACGCGGCCGACCACCCGGACCTCAACAACCGCCCCCGGTTCGCGACGGCCCGCAAGGCACTGCCATGACCGCCCCGACGACCCACTTCCCGATGTACGTGTACGAGGAGGCCCGCTAGACATGGCTCGGCGATACGACACCAACGACGCGACGGACCGCACGACCGGTCTGCGCGAAGCCGCGTCCGCCGTCCGCCGTGGCGAGCTCGTGGTCCTCCCGACCGACACGGTGTACGGCATCGGCGCCGACGCCTTCTCCTCGGAGGCGGTCGCCGACCTGCTGGAGGCCAAGGGCCGGGGCCGCAACATGCCCACCCCCGTGCTGATCGGGTCCCCGAACACCCTCCACGGTCTCGTCACCGACTTCTCCGAGATGGCCTGGGAGCTCGTCGACGCCTTCTGGCCGGGCGCGCTCACGCTCGTCGCCAAGCACCAGCCGTCCCTGCAGTGGGACCTGGGGGACACCCGGGGCACGGTCGCCATCCGGATGCCGCTCCACCCGGTCGCCATCGAGCTGCTGACCGAGGTCGGCCCCATGGCCGTGTCCTCGGCGAACCTGACCGGCCACCCCGCCCCCGAGGACTGCGACGCCGCGCAGGAGATGCTCGGCGACTCGGTCTCCGTCTACCTCGACGGCGGCCCGACCCCCGGCAACGTCCCGTCCTCCATCGTCGACGTCACCGGCGCGGTGCCGGTGCTGCTGCGCGAGGGCGCGATCTCGCCGGAGGAGCTGCGGAAGGTCGTACCCGACCTCGAGGTGGCGAATTGACGGCCCCTGACGCGGGGCGTGGCATAGGCAACGGGGAAGAGAAGGGGAACCTGTTCGAACAGGGCGTCCCCATGACCAACTTCCGCATCCTCCACGTCAGCACCGGCAATGTGTGCCGCTCGCCGATCACCGAGCGGCTGACCCGCCATGCCCTGGCGGCCCGGCTCGGCGACCCCCTGTGGGGCGGGCTGATCGTGGAGAGCGCGGGCACCTGGGGCCACGAGGGCGCGCCCATGGAGGCCAACGCCGAGGCGGTCCTCGCGGACTTCGGCGCGGACGCCTCCGGCTTCATGGGCCGCGAACTCCTCGACGAGCACGTCATCATGGCCGACCTCGTCCTGACGGCGACCCGCGACCACCGCGCCCAGGTCATCTCCATGGGCCACTCGGCGGGCCTGCGCACCTTCACCCTGAAGGAGTTCACCCGCCTGGTGAAGGCGATAGACCCCGCGACGCTGCCGCCCCTGGAGGACGGCGTGGTGGCACGCGCGCGTGCCCTGGTGCGGGCTGCGGCGGCTCTACGCGGGTGGCTCCTGGCCCCGACCGCCGAGGCGGACGAGGTGTACGACCCGTACGGGGCGCCGCTGACCTTCTTCCGGTCCATCGGCGAGGAGATACATCAGGCGCTGGATCCGGTGGTGACGGCGCTGACGGGGGTGCCCGCGCGCGCCTGACGCCGGACGCGTCGCGTCACAGCGCTCACCGGGGTCCCTGTGAAGGCGTAACAGCCGAGCACCTCACCGGTACCGGGCCTACATTGGTCGTACGTCACCGTCGACGCCCCCGGAGCCCATCATGCCGGTCACTCACACCCTCGAGGCCGATGTCCTGCGCCGGCAGGACCCCGAGCTGGCCGAGATCCTGCTCGGTGAGCGCGACCGGCAGTCGACGACGCTGCAGCTCATCGCCGCCGAGAACTTCTCCTCGCCCGCCGTGCTGGCCGCGCTGGGCTCGCCGCTGGCCAACAAGTACGCCGAGGGGTATCCGGGCGCCCGCCACCACGGCGGCTGCGAGATCGTCGACGTGGCCGAGCGGCTCGCCGTGGACCGCGCGAAGGCCCTGTTCGGCGCCGAGCACGCCAACGTGCAGTCGCACTCCGGGTCTTCGGCCGTCCTCGCCGCGTACGCGGCACTCCTGCGGCCCGGCGACACCGTCCTCGCCCTCGGCCTCCCGTACGGCGGCCATCTCACGCACGGCTCGCCCGCCAACTTCTCCGGCCGCTGGTTCGACTTCGTCGGCTACGGCGTCGACGCCGAGACCGGGCTCATCGACTACGACCAGGTGCGCACCCTCGCCCGTACGCACCGCCCCAAGGCGATCGTGTGCGGCTCCATCGCCTACCCCCGGCACATCGACTACGCCCTCTTCCGCGAGGTCGCCGACGAGATCGGTGCCTATCTCATCGCCGACGCAGCCCATCCCATAGGGCTCGTCGCCGGGGGAGCGGCGCCGAGTCCGGTGCCGTACGCCGACGTGGTCTGCGCGACCACGCACAAGGTGCTGCGCGGGCCGCGCGGCGGGATGCTCCTGTGCGGCGCCGAGCTCGCCGAACGGGTCGACCGGGCCGTCTTCCCCTTCACCCAGGGCGGCGCGCAGATGCACACCATCGCCGCCAAGGCCGTAGCGTTCGGTGAGGCGGCAACACCGGCGTTCAGCTTGTACGCCCATCAGGTGGTCGCCAACGCCCGGACGCTGGCGGCGCTGCTGGCCGCCGAGGGCCTGGTGGTCACCACGGGCGGCACGGACACCCATCTGATCACCGCCGACCCGGCGCCCCTCGGCGTCGACGGACGCACCGCGCGCGGACGCCTCGCCGCCGCCGGAATCGTGCTGGACTGCTGTGCGCTGCCGCACGGGGACGCCCGTGGCCTCAGGCTCGGCACGGCGGCCGTGACCACGCAGGGGATGGGAGAGGAGGAAATGGCCTCGATCGCCTCGTTGCTCGCGGATGTGCTGCGCGGCGGGACCGAGAGCCAGAAGGCGCGTGATCAGGTGCGCGAGCTCACCGGTAGATTTCAGCCGTACACCGGCTGAGCGGGGGTAGACGCACCTGCGTACCACTGGGTGCAGCCTGCGTGCACAGGCACGCGTGCAACCATCGTCGCTACCCGGCAGTCCCCATTCATATGCGTGCGTCGCTAGGGTGTGGGGCTGAGATGGCCAGCGAGACCTGTGGGGAAGCCTGTGCGTGAATACCTGCTGACGCTCTGCATCACGGCCGCGGTGACGTATCTGCTGACAGGGCCGGTACGGAAGTTCGCGATCGTGGCCGGAGCCATGCCGGAGATCAGGGCCCGTGACGTGCACCGGGAGCCCACTCCGCGCCTCGGCGGGATCGCCATGTTCTTCGGCCTGTGCGCGGGCCTGCTGGTCGCAGACCATCTCACCAACCTCAACGAGGTCTTCGAGAAGTCCAACGAACCGCGGGCGCTGCTCTCCGGAGCGGCGCTCATCTGGCTCATCGGCGTCCTGGACGACAAGTTCGAGATCGACGCCCTGATCAAGCTGGGCGGCCAGATGATCGCCGCCGGCGTCATGGTCATGCAGGGTCTGACGATCCTGTGGCTGCCGATCCCGAGCGTGGGCACCGTCGCGCTCACCCAGTGGCAGGGCACCCTGCTGACGGTGGCGCTGGTCGTCATCACCATCAACGCGGTCAACTTCGTCGACGGCCTCGACGGCCTCGCCTCCGGCATGGTGTGCATCGCCGCAGCCGCGTTCTTCATGTACGCCTACCGCATCTGGTACTCGTACGGCATCGAGGCCGCCGCCCCCGCGACGCTGTTCGCGGCCATCCTGATGGGCATGTGCCTGGGCTTCCTGCCGCACAACATGCACCCCGCGCGCATCTTCATGGGCGACTCGGGCTCGATGCTGATCGGGCTGGTGCTGGCCGCGGGCGCGATCTCCATCACGGGGCAGGTCGACCCGGACAGCCTGTTCGGCGGGTCCCAGCGCCAGGCGGTGCACCAGATGGTGCCGGTCTACATCCCCCTGCTGCTGCCGCTGACGATCATCGCGATCCCCGCCGCCGACCTGGTGCTGGCCATCGTGCGCCGCACCTGGCGCGGCCAGTCGCCCTTCGCCGCGGACCGCGGGCATCTGCACCACCGGCTGCTGGAGATCGGGCACTCGCACAGCAGGGCCGTCCTGATCATGTACTTCTGGTCGGCGCTGATCGCCTTCGGCGCCCTCGCCTACTCGGTCAACTCGGCCTCCATGTGGATCGTGCTGGGCATCGTGGTCCTCTGCGCCATCGGCCTGCTGCTCCTGCTGCTGCCGCGCTTCACCCCGCGCGCCCCGCGCTGGGCCGAGCACTTCGTGCCGCCGCGCTACCGCCGCCGCAGGGCCGTCGCGGAATCGGCCTCGACCCCCGCTCACGCGGCCGCGGTCGAAGAGGAGCAGCGCCCACCGGTCGTGGCCGGTGTGGCAGGGGTCAACGGGGCGACCGCCCTCGGCTCCCGTCCGCGCTTCCTGGACCGGCGCAAGGCCGGTACCTCGCGCTGACCCTCGCGTTGACCGGCAAGGTAAGAATCTGACTAGAGCATTGCCAACTCGTGGGGGAGCAAAGTCTCCCAATACCAGACAAGTCGGTTCTGTTTCTGCACAGACGCGCACTGTCACTCTCATGTGTGACAGCAAGCACACCGACTAGGTAAAGACCGCATCAAATAGTTTGTGATACGGTTCACGAGAACCCCGGAGAGAGCTGAAGGACCGTAGTGCGACGGTCCATTGGCCGTGAGTTCCCCTCTCGATCCGGGACTACGCTCGTCCATGACGACACCTGCCCCCCTGTGAAAGCGGAGTTGCCGCCATGCCGTCCAATGACGCCCGGAACCTCTTGCATACCGCTGTGCCCGCAGCGGCTGCCGGCGCGATCGTCGTCGCCGTCAGCGCTGGGGTCGCCGGCGGCAAGGGCGCGCTCGGCGCGGCGGTCGGCACACTGCTCGCGATCCTGTTCATGGGAATCGGTCTGTACGTCCTGCAGTGGACGGCAAAAACGCTCCCGCAGTTGTTCCAGGCCATGGGGCTGATGCTTTACGTCGCTCAGCTCCTGCTGCTCCTGATCTTCGTCGCTGTCTTCAAGGACACCACCCTCTTCAATGCGAAGACGTTCGCCGTCTCGCTCGTCGTCGCAACCGTCGTGTGGATGGCCGCGCAGGCCCGTGCGCATATGAAAGCCAAGCTCTTCTACATCGACCCCGACTCCGAGAAGAGTGGAAAGTCCGAGAAGACAGGGTCGTCGTCGTGAGGGATAGGGGCGGGATAAAGGCTTGTGGGATCTCCTGCTATCGTCCGGTGCCAACTGCGGCATCGCGGGCGCGGGCATCTGAGCTGACGCCTGATCGATCGCGAGGCTTGATGCCCCCCAGCCGCCCTCACATCCGAAACACCAGTCCAGTGCCGACCCGCGGCTGCGCGCCGCGCCGACACAACGAGGTTGCCGTACCCATGCGTCACGCCGAAGGAGCCCGCGGTGAGTGCTGACCCGACCCAGCTCGCCTTTGAGTGGGATTGCCGCATTCTGTCCGACAACGGATGTGGCTTCCCGGCTCCGGGCCTGCACTCGTTCCTGTTCAAGCCGATCGTCACGGTCGGCGGGTTCGAGTTCAACAAGGTGATGCTGCTGGCCCTCATCACCACTCTGCTCGTCGTCACGTTCTTCACGTTGGCGTTCAGCAAGGCGAAGGTGGTCCCGGGCAAGCTGCAGATGGTCGCCGAGGCCGGCTACGACTTCGTGCGCCGCGGCATCGTCTACGAGACGCTCGGCAAGCGCGAGGGCGAGAAGTACGTCCCGCTCATGGTCTCGCTGTTCTTCTTCATCTGGATCATGAACATCTGGTCCGTGATCCCGCTGGCCCAGTTCCCGGTTTCCTCGGTTTTCGCCTTCCCGGTGGTGCTGGCCGCGGTCGTCTACATCACGTGGGTCTCCCTGACCTTCAAGAAGCACGGCTTCGTCGGCTTCTTCAAGAACGTCACGGGCTACGACAAGTCGCTCGGTGGCGTCCTGCCGCTCGTCATGGTCATCGAGTTCTTCTCGAACCTGCTGGTCCGCCCGTTCACGCACGCGGTGCGACTCTTCGCCAACATGTTCGCGGGTCACCTGATGCTGGTGATGTTCACCGTCGCCTCCTGGTACCTGCTGAACAGCTACATGATCCCGGCCGCCGGCGTCTCGTTCGTGATGACCGTGGTCATGATCCTCTTCGAGCTTTTCGTACAGGCCGTCCAGGCGTACGTCTTCGTGCTGCTGGCCTGCTCCTACGTTCAGGGCGCTCTCGCCGAGCACCACTGAGCCGAGTACCACCCGCCCGCACCCCCGAGACGTCCGGTGGCCAACCCCCACCGGTCCAAGAAAGAGAAGGAAGAACCGGCATGTCCGCTCTCCAGACACTTGCTGCTGACACCGTTCACGGCTCGCTCGGCTCCATCGGCTACGGCCTTGCAGCCATCGGCCCCGGCGTCGGCGTCGGCATCATCTTCGGTAACGGCACGCAGGCCCTGGCCCGTCAGCCCGAGGCGGCCGGCCTGATCCGCGCCAACCAGATCCTGGGTTTCGCCTTCTGTGAGGCGCTCGCCCTCATCGGCATCGTCATGCCGTTCGTGTTCGGTACCTGATCCGCCTTACCTGACACGTTCCGACGAAAGGCACTGATGTGATCGCCAACCTGGTAGCGCTCGCGGCCGAGGAGAAGCAGAACCCGCTGATCCCGGCCGGCCCCGAGCTGCTTGTTGGAGCCATCGCCTTCGCCATCGTGTTCTTCTTCTTCTGGAAGAAGCTGCTCCCGAACATCAACAAGGTTCTGGAGGAGCGCCGCGAGGCGATCGAAGGTGGCATCGAGAAGGCCGAGGCCGCTCAGGTCGAAGCCCAGAGCGTTCTCGAGCAGTACAAGGCCCAGCTCGCCGAGGCCCGGCACGAGGCCGCGCGTCTGCGCCAGGAGGCGCAGGAGCAGGGTGCCGCGCTCATCGCCGAGATGCGCGCCGAGGGCCAGCGGCAGCGCG
The DNA here is from genome assembly GCF_040298885.1 of Streptomyces sp. NPDC001137. Taxonomy (NCBI): domain Bacteria; kingdom Bacillati; phylum Actinomycetota; class Actinomycetes; order Kitasatosporales; family Streptomycetaceae; genus Streptomyces; species Streptomyces sp. NPDC001137. Next base: position 80,865 of record NZ_JBEPBA010000013.1, on the reverse strand, counting down.
AGGAGATCGTCGCCGCCGGTCACGCGCAGATCGAGGCCGACCGCAAGGCCGCCGCGTCCGCGCTGCGGCAGGACGTCGGTCACCTCGCGACCGAGCTGGCCGGCAAGCTGGTCGGCGAGTCCCTCGAGGACCACGCCCGGCAGAGCCGCGTCATCGACCGCTTCCTCGACGAGCTCGAGGAGAAGGCCGAGGCCACCCGATGAACGGAGCGAGCCGCGAGGCCCTGGCAGCCGCACGCGAGCGTCTCGACGCGCTGACGGACTCCACGTCCGCCGACGCGACGAAGCTCGCCGACGAGCTGGCCGCCGTCACCGCGCTGCTCGACCGCGAGGTGTCGCTGCGTCGGGTCCTGACCGACCCGGCGCAGGCCGGTGAGGCGAAGGCCGAGCTGGCCCGGCGTCTGCTCGGCTCCCAGGTCGGCGGCGCGACTGCCGATCTGGTGTCCGGCATGGTGCGCTCCCGCTGGTCGCAGTCCCGTGACCTGGTGGACGCGCTGGAGGAGCTGGCGGACACCGCCGAGCTCACCGCCGCGCAGAAGAGGGGCGCGCTCGACGACGTGGAGGACGAGCTGTTCCGCTTCGGGCGGATCGTCTCCTCGAACACCGAGCTGCGCGCCGCGCTGACCGACCGCGCCGCCACCACCGCGGCCAAGATCGAGCTGCTGCACCGGCTGCTCGGCGGCCGGGCCGTCCCGTCGACCGAGCGTCTTGTGACGCGCCTTGTGACCGCGCCGCGGGGACGTAGCCTGGAGGCGGGACTTGAGTCCCTGTCCAAGCTGGCCGCAGAGCGCCGGGACCGGCTGGTCGCCGTCGTGACCTCGGCGGTGCCGCTGAGCGACGCGCAGAAGCAGCGCCTGGGCGCCGCCCTCGCGAAGCTCTACGGCCACCAGATGCACCTCAACATCGACGTGGACCCCGAGGTCCTCGGCGGGATCCGGGTGCAGGTCGGCGACGAGGTCATCAACGGCTCGATCGCGGACCGCATCGAGGACGCCGGCCGCCGCCTGGCGAGCTGAGCAGCAACTTCATAAGCAGAACAGCAGTACAGCAGTACGTACCTACGGCCCGGTTGGGTCGTGCAGAGGATTCCTGGGGGTCGCCCCCAGACCCCCAAGTTGAAACTTCGGGCCCAACAAGGAGAGCAGGGAACCCAGATGGCGGAGCTCACGATCCGGCCGGAGGAGATCCGGGACGCGCTGGAGAACTTCGTCCAGTCGTACAAGCCGGACGCGGCCTCGCGCGAGGAGGTCGGTACGGTCACCCTTGCCGGCGACGGCATCGCGAAGGTCGAGGGTCTGCCCTCGGCCATGGCCAACGAACTGCTGAAGTTCGAGGACGGCACCCTCGGCCTCGCGCTGAACCTGGAAGAGCGCGAGATCGGCGCCATCGTCCTCGGTGAGTTCAGCGGTATCGAGGAGGGTCAGCCGGTGCAGCGCACCGGTGAGGTGCTCTCCGTGGCCGTCGGCGAGGGCTACCTCGGCCGCGTTGTCGACCCGCTCGGCAACCCGATCGACGGCCTCGGCGAGATCGAGACGTCCGGTCGCCGCGCCCTCGAGCTGCAGGCCCCCACGGTCATGCAGCGCAAGTCGGTGCACGAGCCGATGGAGACCGGCTACAAGGCCGTCGACGCGATGACCCCCGTCGGCCGTGGTCAGCGTCAGCTGATCATCGGTGACCGCCAGACCGGCAAGACCGCCCTGGCCGTCGACACGATCATCAACCAGCGTGACAACTGGCGCTCGGGCGACCCGAAGAAGCAGGTCCGCTGCATCTACGTCGCCATCGGCCAGAAGGGCTCCACCATCGCGTCGGTCCGCCGCGCGCTGGAGGAGAACGGCGCGCTGGAGTACACGACCATCGTCGCCGCCCCCGCGTCCGACCCGGCCGGCTTCAAGTACCTTGCGCCGTACACCGGTTCGGCCATCGGTCAGCAGTGGATGTACGAGGGCAAGCACGTCCTGATCATCTTCGACGACCTGTCGAAGCAGGCCGACGCCTACCGCGCCGTGTCGCTGCTGCTGCGCCGCCCGCCGGGCCGTGAGGCCTACCCGGGTGACGTCTTCTACCTGCACTCCCGTCTGCTGGAGCGCTGCGCGAAGCTCTCCGACGACATGGGCGCCGGCTCGATGACGGGTCTGCCGATCGTCGAGACCAAGGCCAACGACGTCTCGGCGTTCATCCCGACCAACGTCATCTCCATCACCGACGGCCAGTGCTTCCTGGAGTCGGACCTGTTCAACGCCGGTCAGCGCCCCGCGCTGAACGTCGGTATCTCCGTCTCCCGAGTCGGTGGTTCCGCGCAGCACAAGGCGATGAAGCAGGTCGCGGGCCGCCTCCGCGTGGACCTCGCCCAGTTCCGTGAGCTGGAGGCGTTCGCCGCCTTCGGTTCCGACCTGGACGCCGCGTCGAAGGCGCAGCTGGAGCGCGGTCAGCGCATGGTCGAGCTGCTGAAGCAGGCCCAGTACCAGCCGATGTCCACCGAGGACCAGGTCGTCTCCGTCTGGGCCGGCACCACCGGCAAGATGGACGACGTCCCGGTGGCCGACATCCGCCGCTTCGAGAAGGAGCTCCTGGAGTACCTGCACCGCAAGGAGCAGGGCCTCATGACCTCCATCCGCGAGGGCGGCAAGATGTCGGACGACACCCTCACCGCTGTCGCGGACGCGATCGCCGAGTTCAAGAAGCAGTTCGAGACCTCGGACGGCAAGCTTCTCGGCGAGGACGCCCCGGCCGCCGCCAAGTGACGTAAGGAAGGGACCTGACTCATGGGAGCCCAGCTCCGGGTCTACAAGCGTCGCATCCGATCCGTCACCGCGACCAAGAAGATCACCAAGGCGATGGAGATGATCGCCGCCTCGCGCGTCGTCAAGGCGCAGCGCAAGGTGGCGGCCTCCACGCCGTACGCGCAGGAACTGACGCGTGCGGTCACGGCGGTCGGTACCGGCTCGAACACGAAGCACCCGCTGACCACGCAGGCCGAGACGGTCACGCGGTCCGCGGTGCTGCTCCTCACGAGCGACCGCGGTCTCGCCGGTGCCTTCAACTCCAACGCCATCAAGGCGGCGGAGCAGCTCACCGAGCGGCTGGAGCGCGAGGGCAAGGAGGTCGAGATCTACATCGTCGGCCGCCGTGGCCTCGCCCACTACAACTTCCGTGAGCGCAAGGTCACGGAGTCGTGGACCGGCTTCACCGACGAGCCCACGTACGCGGACGCCAAGAAGGTCGCGGCGCCGCTGATCGAGGCCATCGAGACCGAGACGGCCGAGGGCGGCGTGGACGAACTCCACATCGTCTTCACCGAGTTCGTGTCGATGATGACGCAGACGGCGCTCGACGACCGTCTGCTGCCGCTCAGTCTCGAAGAGGTCGCGAAGGAAGCAGCCCCGCAGGGCGAGATCCTTCCGCTGTACGACTTCGAGCCCTCGGCGGAGGACGTCCTCGACGCCCTGCTGCCGCGCTACGTGGAGAGCCGTATCTACAACGCGCTCCTCCAGTCGGCCGCTTCGAAGCACGCCGCCACGCGGCGCGCGATGAAGTCGGCGACCGACAACGCGGGAGAGCTCATCACCACGCTCTCCCGACTTGCCAACGCGGCCCGCCAGGCCGAAATCACCCAGGAAATCAGCGAGATCGTCGGTGGCTCCGCAGCCCTGGCCGACGCGACCGCGGGGAGTGACCGCTAATGACCACCACTGTTGAGACCGCGACGGCCACGGGCCGCGTCGCCCGGGTCATCGGCCCGGTCGTCGACGTGGAGTTCCCCGTCGACGCGATGCCGGACATCTACAACGCGCTTCACGTCGAGGTGGCCGACCCGGCCAACGCCGGCGAGAAGAAGACGCTGACCCTGGAGGTCGCCCAGCACCTGGGTGACGGCCTGGTCCGCACCATCTCCATGCAGCCCACCGACGGTCTGGTCCGCCAGGCCCCGGTGACCGACACCGGCAACTCCATCACCGTTCCGGTCGGCGACTTCACCAAGGGCAAGGTGTTCAACACCCTCGGTGAGGTGCTGAACGTCGACGAGAAGTACGAGGGCGAGCGCTGGGGCATCCACCGCAAGGCCCCGAACTTCGACGAGCTCGAGTCGAAGACCGAGATGTTCGAGACCGGTGTCAAGGTCATCGACCTGCTGACCCCGTACGTCAAGGGCGGCAAGATCGGTCTGTTCGGCGGCGCCGGCGTCGGCAAGACGGTGCTCATCCAGGAGATGATCTACCGCGTCGCCAACAACCACGACGGTGTCTCCGTGTTCGCCGGTGTCGGCGAGCGCACCCGTGAGGGCAACGACCTCATCGAGGAGATGTCCGACTCGGGCGTCATCGACAAGACCGCGCTGGTCTTCGGCCAGATGGACGAGCCCCCGGGCACCCGTCTGCGCGTGGCCCTCGCGGGTCTGACCATGGCGGAGTACTTCCGCGATGTGCAGAAGCAGGACGTGCTGTTCTTCATCGACAACATCTTCCGCTTCACCCAGGCCGGTTCCGAGGTGTCGACCCTGCTCGGCCGTATGCCCTCCGCGGTGGGCTACCAGCCGAACCTGGCCGACGAGATGGGTCTCCTCCAGGAGCGCATCACCTCGACGCGTGGTCACTCGATCACCTCGATGCAGGCGATCTACGTCCCCGCGGACGACCTGACCGACCCGGCCCCGGCCACCACCTTCGCCCACCTCGACGCGACGACGGTTCTCTCCCGTCCGATCTCCGAGAAGGGCATCTACCCGGCCGTGGACCCGCTGGACTCCACGTCCCGCATCCTGGACCCGCGCTACATCGCGCAGGACCACTACGACGCCGCCATGCGCGTCAAGACGATCCTGCAGAAGTACAAGGACCTCCAGGACATCATCGCGATCCTCGGTATCGACGAGCTCGGCGAGGAGGACAAGCTCGTCGTCCACCGTGCCCGTCGCGTGGAGCGCTTCCTGTCCCAGAACACCCACGTCGCCAAGCAGTTCACCGGCGTCGACGGGTCGGACGTCCCGCTGGACGAGTCGATCGCGGCCTTCAACGCGATCTGCGACGGCGAGTACGACCACTTCCCGGAGCAGGCGTTCTTCATGTGCGGTGGCATCGAGGACCTCAAGGCCAACGCCAAGGAGCTGGGCGTCTCCTGAACTCCCTGAGTTCGAATTGAGCCCTACGGCTCATGTGTGAGGGGGCGGGGTACGTCCCGCCCCCTCTTTCACGCCCATTAGACTTGTAACCAACACCCGGCAGGAGACGCCGGGTGGTGACCCGAGGAGCCACCTTGGCTGCTGAGCTGCACGTCGCGCTGGTCGCGGCCGACCGAGAGGTCTGGTCCGGCGAGGCCACCCTGGTCGTCGCGCGCACCACGTCCGGCGACATCGGCGTCATGCCCGGTCACCAGCCGCTGCTCGGTGTGCTGGAGTCGGGCCCGGTGACCATCCGTACGAGTGAAGGTGGAACGGTCGTCGCCGCGGTGCACGGCGGTTTCATCTCGTTCGCGGACAACAAGCTCTCGCTGCTGGCCGAGATCGCCGAGCTGTCGGACGAGATCGACGTCCAGCGTGCGGAGCGCGAGCTGGAGCGCGCGAAGGCGGAGGGCGACGCCGCCGCCGAGCGTCGCGCCGATGTACGACTGCGCGCGGCGGCGACGAGCTGAGCCCGCGCGGAGCTGTATGAATTCACTCAGCCGCGGTCGGCACCGGAGCAATCCGGAGCCGACCGCGGCTGAGGCAGATATAGGTGTTTTTTCCGTTCCGTTACCTATTTTCGGTACCTAGGAGACGAGGAGGTCGGTGTCGATGGTCCTCGCTCTGACTGTGTGCGGAGTCGTGGTCGCCCTGGTGGTGCTGGGGCTGTTCGTCTTCGGGCTGCGCCGCAGACTCATCCAGCGCTCCGGGGGCACCTTCGACTGTTCGCTGCGCTGGGACGTCCCCGAGAAGACGGACACGAGCGGAAAAGGCTGGAGCTACGGAGTCGCCCGGTACAACGGCGACCGCATCGAGTGGTACCGCGTCTTCTCCTACGCCTACCGCCCGCGCCGCATCCTGGAACGCGCCGCGATCGAGGTCGCCGGCCGTCGCCTCCCCGAGGGGGAGGAGGAGCTGGCGCTGCTCTCCGACGCGGTGATCCTCACCTGTCTGCACCGGGGCACGCGTCTCGAACTCGCGATGAGCGAAGACGCGCTGACCGGTTTCCTCGCGTGGCTGGAGGCAGCCCCGCCCGGACAGCGAGTGAATGTGGCGTAGCCACATTGACGCTCCCCCGGACGACGTCCGGGGGAGCGTCAACGTCGCTCAGGTGCTTACAGGTTGTTGCTGATGGCGCTCACCAGCTCGCCGTTGCTGGTGTCGCCGCTGAACTCCCAGAAGAACGCTCCGCCGAGACCCTGGGACTTGGCCCAGCTCATCTTCCCGGCGATGGTCGACGGGGTGTCGTACGACCACCAGTTGCTGCCGCAGTGCGCATACGCCGTGCCGGCGACGGTGCCGGTGGCCGGGCAGGACGTCTTGAGCACCTTGTAGTCCTCGATGCCCTGCTCGTAGGTGCCCGCGGCCGGGCCCGTCGCGGTGCCGCCGGGGGCGTCCTGGGTCACGCCGGTCCAGCCGCGCCCGTAGAAACCGATGCCGATCAGCAGCTTGCTCGCGGGGACGCCGGCCGCCTTGTACTTGGCCATCGCGGCGGCCGTGGTGAACCCGGCCTTCGGGATGCCGCTGTACGAGGTGAGCGGGGAGTGCGGGGCGGTCGGGCCCTGGGCGTCCCAGGCGCCGAAGAAGTCGTACGTCATCACGTTGTACCAGTTGACGTACTGGGCGGCGCCCGCGTAGTCGGCGGCCTCGATCTTGCCGCCGGACGAGCCGTCCGCGGTGACCGCGGCCGTCACGAGCGCGCCGGAGCCGAACTTGGCGCGCAGCGCCGACATCACGTTCTTGAAGGCCGCCGCGCCGCTGGTGTCGCAGGACAGACCGCAGGCGTTCGGGTACTCCCAGTCGATGTCGATGCCGTCGAACACGTCCGCCCAGCGCGGGTCCTTGACCAGGTTGTAGCAGGAGTTCGCGAAGGCGGTCGGGTTGGCCGCCGCCTGCCCGAAGCCGCCGGACCAGGTCCAGCCGCCGAAGGACCACAGGACCTTGATGTTCGGGTACTTGGCCTTCAGCTCACGCAGCTGGTTGAAGTTGCCGCGCAGCGGCTGGTCCCAGGTGTCGGCCACGCCGCTCACCGACTGGTCGGCGGTGAACGCCTTGTCGTAGTCGGCGTAGGAGTCGCCGATCGCGCACTGGCCGTTCGTCACGTTGCCGAAGGCGTAGTTGATGTGCGTGATCTTCGACGCGGATCCCGACGTCACCAGGTTCTTGACGTTGTAGTTGCGGCCGTAGATGCCCCACTCGGTGAAGTAGCCGAGCTTGACCGTGGAGCCGGAGGTCGGGGGATTGGTCGTGCCGCCCGTCGTGTGCACGGCGACCGAGCCGCTGACCGGGCCGGTCTGGCCGGCGGTGTCACGGGCCTGGACGGTGTAGGAGTAGTCGCTGCCTGCGGTCAGGCCGGTGTCCGTGTACGAGGTCGTGGTGACCGTCGAGACGACCTTGCCGTCGCGCAGGACGTCGTAGTTCTTGATGCCCTTGTCGTCGGTGGCGGCCGACCAGCTCAGCTTCACCGAGGTGTCGGTGACGGACGAGGCGGTCGGGGTGCCCGGCGCGGAGGGGGCCGCGTCGCCCGGGACCGTCGCGCCGTCACAACTGTCGCCGTTCAGCTTGCAGTTGGAGGGTGAGCCCGAGCCCGCTCCGTTGAAGCCGAAGGAGACGGAGGCGCCCGGGGCTATGGAGCCGTTGTAGGACTTGTTCTTGGCGGTCCAGTGGGTGCCGGAGGACGTGACGTCCGCGTCCCAGGCCGAGGTGACGGACGTACCGGAGGGGAAGTCCCACTCGACCGTCCAGGAGCTGATGGCCGTGGTGCCGGTGTTCTTCACCGTCCACTTGCCTTCGAAGCCGGTGCCCCAGTCCTGGGTCTTGGCGTAGGTCGCCGTCGCGGTGGTCGCGGCCTGGGCGGGGCTTGCGAGGCCGACGAGGCCGGCCAGCGGCAGCAACAGGGTCGCGAAGCCTGCCGCGGCTCTGTGTCCGAAGCGCATGGTGCGCCTCCTATGGGGAGTTGGGGGGGCATGACTGAGCCTTCACGCCCACAGTGCCGCGAGAATAGAAAGGTCTGGACCATCGGTCAATAGGTCTGGACCACTCCGGGCAGCCGTGCTAGATCCCCAACTCCTGCGCGAGTACGGCCGCTTGGACCCGGCTGCGCAGTTCCAGCTTCCCGAGGAGGCGGCTGACGTGCGTCTTCGCCGTGGCCTCCGCCATGTCGAGGCGGCCCGCGATGGCGGCGTTGGACAGGCCCTCGCCGAGGCAGGACAGCACCTCGCGTTCACGGCGTGTGAGGCTGTCGAGGACGGCGGGATCAGCCGTGGGTTCGCGTACGGACGTGGTGGCGAACTCGGCGATCAGACGGCGGGTGACGGCCGGGGCGATCAGGCCCTCCCCGCGCGCCACGGTCCGTACCGCCTCCAACAGGTCCTTCGCCTCGGTGTTCTTGAGCAGGAAACCGGCGGCGCCGGCGCGCAGCGCCCCGAAGACGTACTCGTCGAGGTCGAAGGTGGTGAGGACGAGGACATCGGACAGCCCCTCCCCGACGACCTGCCGGGTGGCCGACACTCCGTCCAGGCGCGGCATCTGGACGTCCATCAGTACGAGATCCGGACGCAACTCCCGTGCCAGCGCCACCGCCTGCTCGCCGTCCGCCGCCTCCCCGACCACCTCGATGTCGGGTGCGCTGCCCAGGATGAGGACGAGCCCGGCGCGGACGGCGGACTGGTCCTCGGCGACGAGGACGCGGATCATTCGGAATCTCCTTCGGGCAGGGGGAGCGTGGCGTGTACGGTCCAGGAGTCGCCGTCGGGTCCGGCCTCGAACGTGCCGCCCAGCAGCGCCGTCCGCTCCCGCATACCGACCAGGCCGGCGCCGGAGCCGGGTGCGCGCGGGCCGTCCCGGTGGCCGTACGGGCTGGTCACCTGTACGTCGAGCACGCCGTCCCGCTGGGTGAGGGCGACGGTGACCTTCCCGGGGCAGGCGTGCTTGAGGGCGTTGGTCAGGGATTCCTGGACGATGCGGTAGGCGGCGAGTTCGACCGGCGCGGGGACCGTGCCGTGGTCGGTGTCGAGGCGGATGTCGAGGCCGTTGGCGCGGGCGCCGTCGACGAGGGCGGCGAGGCCGTCGAGGGTCGGGACCGCGCTCGGCTCACCGTCGCCGTCGCGCAGGATGCCGATCAGACGACGCATCTCCGCGAGCCCCTCGACGCTGTTCTCGCGGATGACCAAGAGGGCCTCCCTCGACGTGACGGGATCGTCGATGGACAGCGCGGCCGTGGAGTGGATGGCGATCGCGGAGAGATGGTTGGCGACCATGTCGTGCAACTCCCTTGCCATCCGGGCCCGTTCGGCAATGACCGCCTGGCTGCGGTCCATCTCCGCGAGCAGCGCGGTCTGTTCGGCGCGCAGCCGCTCGGCGTCGGCGGTGTCACGGTGGTCGCGTACGACCCAGCCCGTCGCCGCGGGCGCCAGGGTGACGAGCGCGACGCCCGCCCCGATGAGCAGGGCCTGCGGTACGCGCCAGGCCACATACGGGACGACGGTCCCGATCACCGTGAGCAGGCCGCTGATCCAGGTGATGCGGCGGGCGGAGGCGAGCCTGCCGTACAGGACGGCCGCATAGACGAGGTCCGTGAACATCACGATGGTGGCGAGGTTGCCGCGGGTCACCAGGTCCGCGGTGATCGCGACCGTGCCGACGAGCAGGGCGGTGCGCGGGCGGGTGCGGCGCAGCAGTTCGCAGGCCGCGGTGACGACGAGCGGCACGAGGACCGCCCGGCGGGCGTCGACCACGGCGATCGGATCGTCCGCCGTGCGGCTGTAGAGGCCGACGGCACACAGCAGCAGCCCGCCGACCAGTCCGCCCAGGGCGATGAGGACGTCGTCGCGGTGCGGGCGGGTGAGTCGTGCGGCCATGGCTCCATCCAACACGGCCCGCGCACCTCGCGCTTGATGCCGGGGGAGGGTCCCGAACTGCATCTTTCGATGTACGGCGACTTCGTCATCGTCGACGACGAAAGCCGCCGGCCCGGTCGCGAGCCTGGAAGGGGACCGAGAGGAGCGAACCGTGGTCGTCACGCTGATCATCGCCTGCGAGGTCGGATTCTGGGTGTTGCTCGTCGCCGGGCCGGCCGTCCGCTACCTGCTGAAGTGGCACCGGACGAGCGTGGCGCTGCTGCTGTGCGAGCCGCTGCTGGAGCTCGTGCTGTTCGCCGTCACGGCCGTCGACCTGAAGAACGGGGCGAAGCCCGGCTGGGAGCACGGACTGGCCGCCCTGTACATCGGGTTCACGGTCGCCTACGGCCGCGATCTGGTACGTCGGCGACGGCGACACCTCGTCGCTGCGGGCCGTCGAGTGGACGGCGCTGCGGGTCGTCGTGATCCATGGACTGATCGCGCTGACGTATCTGATCTGGCCCAAGAAGGCCCCGGCAGACGCTGCCGCGCCGTCCGAGGAGAGCCGTACCCTGACCAGACGCTGAGGGGAGGGGTGCATGACCGAGACGGGCAGCCCGGGAGCCGTGCTGGTCGTGGACGACGATCCGGCGATCCGGCGTTCGCTGGAGCGCGGGCTGCGGCTGAGCGGCTTTCGGGTACGGACGGCGGACGGCGGTCGTGAGGCGCTCGCGGTGATCGAGGAGACGCCCCCGGACGTCCTCGTCCTCGATGTGTCGATGCCCGGCATGAGCGGTATCGAGGTGTGCGAACGGCTTCGCGACGACGGCCGGGATCTTCCCGTCCTGATGCTCTCGGCGCTCGACGAGACCTCGGACCGTATCGCCGGGCTCCAGGCGGGCGGCGACGACTACCTGGTCAAGCCGTTCGCCCTGCAGGAACTGGTGCTGCGGCTGCGGGCACTCCTACGGCGAAGGCCGCCCGCGGGCGAGGTGCTGAGGGTGGCCGGCCTGGTGATCGACCCGGCGGCCCGCACCGCCGAGCGGGACGGCCGGCCCCTGGAGCTGACCCGGCGCGAGTTCGAACTGCTTGAGGTGCTCGCCCGCAACGCCGGGCTCGTCCTCACCCGCGACCAGCTCCTCGAACGGGTGTGGGGTTACGACTTCGACGTGCGGACGGACGCCGTCGACACCTTCGTCAGCTATCTGCGCCGCAAGCTGGAGGCCGACGGCCGGCCCCGGCTCGTCCACACCGTGCGCGGGGTGGGATTCGTACTGAGGGCCGAGCCGTGAGGCTGTCCACGCGCATCGGGCTCGCCGTCGGGGGCACCGTGCCGCTTCTCGTGCTCGCCTCCGGCTGGCTGCTGCTGCAGCTGGTCAAGCACGATCTGCACGTCGCCGAGGACGACCATCTGCGGATCCGCGCCACGGCCGTCGCCCAGGACGCCCGTGCTCTGCTGAGGGCCGGCGCCAGCAACCGGCCCAAGGCCGCCGACAACCGCGAGCGTCAGCTCTACAGCGCCGCCCTGGACGTCGGCGTACGCGTCATCGGACCGGACGCCACCTTCAGCGGCGGCCCGCAGCCGGACGCCTCGGTGCCGTTGCCGGCGCGGGCGAGCGCGCCGGTGACCGTCCGGGACGGCGGCAGCAGCTGGCGCGCGCTGTCCGTGCCGATCACCACGGCTCGCGGTGCCGGGACCCTGTGGGTGTTCTCGCCCGACGCCGCCGACCAGGCCCAACTCCGGCTCGTACGGCGCCGGGTGGCGGTGACGACGCTGCTCGCCGCGCCCCTGTCCGGCCTCCTGGCCTGGGGCATCGCCACCGGCGCGACCGGCCCGCTGCGGCGCCTTGGCCGCCGTACCGCCGGACTCGACCCGCGCACCAGCTCGGCCCGGCTGCCCGAGGAGCCGAGCGGGGTGACCGAGGTCGACGAACTGGCCGCCACCCTGCGCACGGTCCTCGCCCGCTACGACGAGCAGGCCGCCCGCACCGCCGAGGCACTGGACACGGCCCGCTCCTTCTCCGCGGCCGCCTCCCACGAACTGCGCACCCCGCTGATGAGCATGGGCACCAACCTCGACATCCTCGTCGACCACCCCGACCTGCCGGAGCCGGACCGCACGGAGGTCCTGACCGATCTGCGCGGCGAACACGCCCGGCTGCTGAACCTGCTGGTGATGCTGCGCGAACTGGGCCGCGGCGACCTCGTCGAGGTGGAGGCCTTCCGGCCCGTGGACGTGACGGAGACGGCTGACGCGGCGGTGGCCGAGGCCCGGCGCCGAGCCCCGGACGCCCGCATCGTGCTGGAGGCGGCACCCGGACCGACTGTTCACGGCTGGGCACCCGGCATCCGCCTCCTCCTCGACAACCTGCTGGCCAACGCCCTGGCCCACGGGCGGGACGCGGCCGGGCAGGCGACCGTGACCGTCGGAGTACGGCAGGCGGGCGAGCAGATCGTGATCACGGTCGACGACCGGGGCCCGGGCGTGCCCGAGCCGACCCGCGCCCGGATCTTCGAGCGCTTCGCCCGCGGACCCGGCAGCTCGGGCTCCGGTCTCGGCCTGACGCTGGTCGCCCAGCAGACGGCCCTGCACCGGGGGAGCGTCACGGTGACGGACGGACCGCAGGGCGTCGGTGCCCGCTTCGAGGTACGGCTGCCGTCCACGGGCGCGGCCCCGCCCGGCCGCCGGGACTGGCTGATCGGCACAGCCGGGGCAAAACGGTCACAGAGTTTCCCCAAAGAGCCTTCCTAGCCTCCACGGCATGCGGACGGACCAAGGGGGCCGTCCGCGGAACGGAGGCTGAGATGTATGTACGACGACACCGGCGCATGCTCGTGGTCGGAGCGGCCGTAGCGGCGATGCTGGTCGGCGGCGTGGGAGCGGCCGTGGCCGAGAGCACGCCCTCGCCCGCGTCCACGGCCGCCCGGACCGGGGACGGGGCCGAGGCCCTGTGCAAGCGGGCACCGAAGATCGACCACCGTATCGACCGCGCCCTGGAGCGGCTGAACGCCGGCGCCGACAGGCGCGGTTCGATCGCCCGGCTGCAGCAGCGGGTGGACAACGCGAAGGCGGCGGGTCACAGCGAGATCGCCACCTATCTCCAGGACCGGCTGACCTTCCGCAAGTCCCTTCTCACCACACTGCAGCAGCGGCAGAAGGACCTGGCCGACGTGCGGACCTGGTGCAAGGACAACAACCGGGGCACGAGTTGATGCGTGCCGGGGTGACGGCGGCAGCGGTGCTGCTGGCTGTCGGGCTCCTCGCGGGCTGCGCCCGGGAACACGGCTCGGCGGCCACCACGCCGTCCTCGTCCCCCATCCCGTCCGGCTACTCGGAGATGCAGAAGAAGGTGGCCGCCGCCGAGTCCGCGGTCGCCCGGGCGGACAATGACGCCGCCGCGGACCGCTAGCGTTCCCCGCCCGGCACCCACAGCACGTCCCCGACCTCCTTGTTGGCCGTGCGGGCCAGGATGAACAAGAGGTCCGACAGACGATTCAGGTAGGTCGCGGTGAGGGGGTTCATCACCTCACCGTGGACCTCCAGCGCCGCCCACGTCGAGCGCTCCGCCCGCCGTACGACCGTGCAGGCCTGGTGCAGCAGGGCCGCGCCCGGGGTGCCGCCCGGGAGAATGAAGGAGCGCAGCTTCTCCAGCCGCTCGTTGAAGCGGTCGCAGTCCGCCTCCAGCTTGTCGACGTAGAACTGCTCGACCCGCAGCGGGGGGAACTCCGGGTTCTCGACGACCGGTGTGGACAGGTCCGCACCCACGTCGAACAGGTCGTTCTGGACACGGGTGAGGACCTTGACGATCTCCTCCTCGAGACCGCCCAGCGCGATCGCCGTACCGATCACCGCGTTCGCCTCGTTGGCGTCCGCGTACGCGGAGATCCGCAGATCGGTCTTGGCGACCCGGCTCATGTCGCCGAGGGCGGTGGTGCCCTGGTCGCCGGTCCTGGTGTAGATGCGCGTCAGATTGACCATGTGACCAGCGTAGTTACGCTCCGGCCGTCCGGAACACACGTGTGCCCACTGTCACGGCGAGCGCCGCGAAACCGAGGGCGACCAGGACGCCGTACAGCATGTGATCCGTCGCGTACGAGCCGACGTATGCGTCCCGCACGGCGTCCACCAGATAGCGGAACGGCATGAAGTGCGAGAGCACGTCCAGCCAGACCGGGGCCAGGGACATGGGCAGCATCAGTCCTGACAGCAGCATCGACGGCATGGTCATGGCGTTGACCAGCGGCCCGAACTCCTGAGGGGTGTGCACCTTCATCGCCAGCGCGTACGACAGCGAGCCGAGCGAGACGGTGAGCAGGGCGACGAACCCGAAGCCGATCAGGACCCCGGCGAGCGGCGCCCGCAGCCCCATCGCCACGGCCGCGACCACCAGCAGCACCGCCTGGAAGACGAACACCGTGGCCTCGCGCAGCACACGGCCCAGCAGGAGCGCGAGGCGGCTGACGGGCGTCACGCGCATCCGCTCGACCACCCCCTGACTTTTCTCGATGATGATCGAGAAGCCCGCGAACGACGCCCCGAACAGACCGAGTTGAAGCAGCAGCCCCGGCACGAGGAGCTGCCAGGAACTGCCCCGCCCGCCGAGCGGCAGGCCCGTCAGCAGCGGTCCGAAGAAGAGGAGATAGAGGAGCGGCATCAGCACGCCGAAGAGCAGCGCGAAGCGGGAGCGCAGGGACTGGCGCAGGTAGCGGCCGTAGATCAGTGCGGTGTCGTGGAGCAGCATCGGATTCCTATACGGCTACGGGGGCGGCGTCGGCGGGGGCGGGACCGCGGCCGGTGATCGCGAGGAAGGTGTCCTGGAGGCTCGCGTCGATCGAGCCGCCGTACCGGAGCTTGAGCGCGGTGGGCGTGCCCTCCGCCACGACCACTCCCTTGTCGACGATCACCAGGCGGTCGGAGAGGGCGTCGGCCTCGTCCAGGTAGTGGGTGGTCAGAAAGACCGTGGTGCCGTGCTCGTCGCGCAGGCGGCGGATCAGGTTCCACAGGTCGGCGCGGCTGCCGGGGTCGAGGCCTGTCGTCGGCTCGTCGAGGAACAGCACCTTCGGGCGGTGGGTGAGGGCCATCGCGATGTCGAGGCGGCGCCGCTGACCGCCGGAGAGCGCGGAGGTCCTGCGGTCGAGGAGGCCGGTGAGGCCGAGGTCGCGGGCCAACTCCTCCGCGCGCGCGATCGCCTGGGGCTTGGTCAGGCGGTAGAGGCGGCCCTGGGTGACCAGCTCCTCCCGCACGCTGATCTGCGCGTCGACCCCGCCCGACTGGGCGACGTAACCACAGGCCTTCCGTACCCCCTCCGGGTCGGCGGCGAGGTCGTGGCCCGCGACGGTGGCCGCGCCGCCGGTCGGGGCGAGCAGGGTCGTGAGCATGCGCAGGGTGGTGGTCTTGCCGGCCCCGTTCGGGCCGAGGAAGCCGAGGATCTCGCCCTCGCGGACGGTGAGGTCGATACCGCGGACGGCCTCCACGGGGCCCCGTTTGGTCTGGAAGGTGCGGGCCAGTCCGGCCGCGCTGATGACTGCCATGCTCCACAGAAAAACAGAGACTCACCAATTTTGCAATGACTCCAAGTTTTCAGTGGGCCCACCGAAAGCTAGGATTCGGACATGGCAGAGGGGCTCAGGGAGCGGAAGAAGCGGCAGACCCGGCAGTACATCTCCGACGTCGCCACGGGACTGTTCGTCGAGCGCGGCTTCGATGCGGTGACGGTCGCGGAGATCGCCGAGGCCGCCGACGTCTCCGTCAACACCGTCTACAACTACTTCCCGGCGAAGGAGGACCTCTTCTTCGACCGCTCCGCCGGCCTCGTCGAACGGATGGGCCGCTGGGTCCGGGCCCGTAACAAGGGGGAGTCCGCCGCGGCCGCGGTCCTGAGGGAGCTCCGCGAAGAAGTCGAGGCGGTCTCGCCGAGGGTCGGGCTGATCCCGGGATACGCCGCCTTCATGCGCGTCATCGAGAACGCTCCCGCCCTGCGCTCCCGGCTGTGGGCGATCGGGCAGGAGGTTCAGGCCAATCTCGAACAGGCCCTGCGCGAGGACATCGGCGCGGCCGACGACGACCCAATGCCGCATCTGATCGCGGGTCAGCTCGGCTGGGTGCACAGCTGTGTGATGGGCGTCATCGGCCGTGAGATGGTCAAGGGGCGCAATCCGCACGAAGTGTCACGAGAGGTGCTGGTCCTCCTCGACGACATCGAGGAGCTGTTGGGCGAGAAGGTGCTCAACTACGCCGTCCGAGCCACGGAATGACCCGCCCCGGTGTGATGTCCGTCAGATGAGACGTGACGCGCATTACTTACCGGTCACACAGCACCTCACGAGCGCTAAGGTCCGCCGAAGAGGCAGACATAAACGGTGTGTAAGGCGTTTCAAAGGGGAGTCGTAAACGTGGCACGGAAGCTCGCCGTCATCGGCGCCGGCTTGATGGGTTCCGGCATCGCCCAGGTCTCCGCCCAGGCGGGCTGGGACGTGGTCCTTCGCGACGTCACCGACGAAGCGCTGAAGCGTGGCACCGACGGCATCAAGGCCTCGTACGACAAGTTCGTCAGCAAGGGGAAGCTGGAGGCGCACGACGCCGACGCCGCCCTCGGCCGCATCACCGCGACCACCGACCTGGACGCCGCCGCCGACGCGGACGTCGTCGTCGAGGCCGTGTTCGAGAAGCTGGAAGTCAAGCACGAGATCTTCCGGGCGCTCGACAAGATCGTCCGTCCGGACACCGTGCTCGCCTCCAACACCTCCGCGATCCCGATCACCAAGATCGCGGCGGCCACCGAGCACCCCGAGCGGGTCGTCGGAGTCCACTTCTTCTCGCCGGTTCCGATGATGCAGCTCGTCGAACTCGTCCGCGGCTACAAGACGAGCGACGAAGCCCTCGCCACCGCGCGGGAGTTCGCCGAGTCCGTCGGCAAGACCTGCATCGTCGTCAACCGCGACGTGGCGGGCTTCGTGACGACCCGTCTCATCTCCGCCCTCGTCGTCGAGGCGACCAAGCTCTACGAGTCGGGCGTGGCGAGCGCCGAGGACATCGACCTCGCCTGCAAGCTGGGCTTCGGCCACGCGATGGGGCCGCTCGCCACGGCGGACCTGACCGGCGTCGACATCCTGCTGCACGCCACCAGCAACATCTACACCGAGTCGCAGGACGAGAAGTTCGCACCGCCGGAGCTGATGCGCCGGATGGTTGACGCCGGTGACATCGGGCGCAAGAGCGGGCAGGGCTTCTACACGTACTGACACATCAGTACGTACAGCCACTGAAACCGCACAGGCCCCGCGGGTATCACCCGCGGGGGTGAATTCGGTATCGGTTCGCTTACAGACGGCAACCTGGTCGCCGCTGAAGCAGTCAGACGTTGCACAGCCACCGTCACGGAGTACGTCACCGCACTCTCGGGGAGCGCATATGTACATCAGGGGCGACCACGCCGAGCTGGTCGTCGGGGGCCGCCTCGACGTCCGCAGCGCGGCGGACGCCCGTACGGTCCTGCACTCGGCCGTCGACGACGGAGCCGGCGACCTGGTGCTGGACCTGTCCGAACTGGACTCCTGGGACGCCACCGGACTCGGGGTGATCATGGGCGTCCACCGGCGGGCCGGCCGCTGCGGCCGGCGCCTGGTGCTGCGCGACGTTCCGCCGCAGATGCAGCGCCTGCTGGTGGCCACCCGGCTGCACCGGATCCTGGCGATCGAGGGTGGCATCGGGGTGGAGTCACTGCCCCGCGTGTGACCCATCAGTGTGATCCTCGCAAGACTGTGACGTCTCGCACGGCGCGGTACTCCGGACTGTCGTAGATACTGAGCGAAGGTTTAGGGTTCGGTCGCCCGCTGCCTGACATCCCTGCAAGCGGGTCCGGACCAGAAGCGACAGCGCGGTGTGCAGCAAGGCCGGGAGGGGCTCGAGGCACACACGACGCTTTTGGGGGGCTTGAACCTATGGACCCGAACACGCGGGGACCCGAGGAGTACGGCCATGAAGGCGACGGCAGCGCGCCGCGCCAGCGCCCGCCCAGGGACCCCCTCACACCCGACTTCGGCCAGCACTCGCCCGCGCTCGCACGCACGGTGCAGCTCGTCACGGGCGACTACCTGCTCACCGTCAACCCCGTCGACGGCAGTGAGATAGAGGCCTGCCCGCCGGGCGAGCGCCCGGGGCGGCCCGAGAAGTTCACGGCGGCCGAGCGTGCCGAGGTGAACCGCGCGGCCAAGCCGCCCGTCCCGCCGGGACCGGCCCGGCCCTCGCTGCACCTCCTGGAACGCCAGGACGAGCGCGAGCGGCTGGTCCGGCTGCTGGCCCGCGGCCGTTCCGTGCGTCTCACCGGCCCCGCCGGCTCCGGCCGTACCGCGCTCCTCGACCTGGTCGCCGAGGACTGCACGGACCTGGCCCCCGACGGCGTCGTCCGCCTCAGCGGCTTCCACCGCACGGCGAGCGACCTGCTGTACGACCTCTTCTACGCCGTCTACAACGCGCCCCTGCACCGCCCGGAACGGGACGAACTGCTCGAACTGGTCCGGGAGATCGGGGCGGTCGTCGTCCTCGACGACGTCGAGTTCGGCGGCGCCGGTCTCGACGAGCTGCTGGACGCGACGCCCGAGTGCGCCTTCGTGATCGGCGCGACGCCCGAGGTGCCCGCGCCCTCCGCCGACTCCACCCTCGAAGAGGTCTTCCTCGGCGGTCTCGACCGTGCGGGCGGTGTGGAGCTCATCGAGCGCGCCGTCGGCCGGGTGCTGACGGAGGAGGAGGCCAACTGGGCCGGCGACCTCTGGTTCGAGTCCGAGGGCCTGCCGCTGCGGTTCGTCCAGGCCGGTGCCCTGCTGCGCCAGGGCGACCAGCAGCGTGCCGGGACCAGCGCCGTCGAGGCCTTCGGGGTGTTCGAGGACGCGATCCCCGCGGACGCGCCCTTCGACGTCTCGCTCGACACCGAGGACGGCGACGAGGTACCCCTGCCGTCGCTCGGCGAGGCCGCCGCGCCCGCGCCGCTGCTGGCCTCGCGGCTCAGCGCCTCGGCGCGTGCCACGCTGCGGTTCGCCGTCGCGCTCGGCGGCGAGGTGCCGCACCAGGCGCATCTGCCCGCGCTGGTCGGCGACACCCATGCGGACGCCGCCCTCGGCGAACTGGCCTCCTGCGGACTGGTCTCCGCGGTCGGTTCCCGCTACCGGCTCGCCGCCGGGGTCCTCGCCCAGCTCGAGGCCGCCGGATACGGCGACGACATCGAGACGCAGGCCCTGGCCGCCGCCCAGCACTACGCCTGGTGGGCGGGGCACCCCTCGGTCACCCCCGAGCGGGTGTGCGCCGAGGCCGACGCCCTGCTCGCCGCGCTCGGCGTCCTGGTGCCGGGCACGACCGCGCCGGCCGAGGACGAGGAGAGCATCACCGTCCGGCTGGCCCGCACGGCGGCGCCCGCGTTCGCCGCCGGCCTGCACTGGGGCGCCTGGGAACGGGCGCTGCGGTCCGGTGCCGAGGCCTCCCGGCTCGCCGGCGAGGTGTCCGAACAGGCCTACTTCCACCACGAGTTGGGCATCCTGGCGCTCTGCGGCGGACAGCTCGACCGGGCCCGCGCCGAGCTGGAGTCCTCCATCGGGCTGCGCGGCGCGCTCGCCGACAAGCGGGGCACGGTCGCGGGCCGCCGCGCCCTCGCCCTGGTCTCCGACCGCTCCGGCACCACGCCGGGCCTCGGCTCGACGGCCGGTGAGGAGGTCCCGGACGCACGCTACGAGGAGTCCCAGTCGCCGCCCGGCGGAGTGCCGGCCGCGTTCGCGGCGAGCCCGCCGCCCTCGTCCGGCGAGACCTCGACCATCGTCGTCAACCGGGCCATGTCCGGTCACCCGGCCAAGAGCCACCGCGGCGGCATCCGCGGCCTCGCCCGGCGCAACCTCGTCGCGGCCGGCGCGGGCGCACTGCTCGCCGCCGTGCTCGGCACCGTCGTGACACTCGGCGCCACGTCCAACAACGACGCCAACAACCCCTCCGACAAGGTCGGGGTCAACCCGTCCGCCAGCCAGGGCATCGACGACGGCAGCCTGGGCGCCGACACGCCGAAGAACGACTCCGGCAACGGCGACACGGGCACCGCGACCAGCCGCCCCACGGACCCGGGCCCCGACGGAACGTACGGCACCTCGGACGACCCGACGCCGCCGTCGAGCACGACTCAGCCGTCGGACAAGCCGAGCGGCACGAAGGGCTCGGGGGGCGGTTCGTCGAGCTCGCCTTCGCATACGGCGACTTCGAAGCCGCCGTCGTCGAGTCCGACGACCAAGCCGCCGACGACGCCGCCGTCGTCCACGCCTCCGTCGTCTCCCTCCCCGACGCCCACGCCGACCTCGGCGCCGCCGTCGTCCCCGACGACGTCCACGTCGGCCAGCGGCCCGGCGTCCAGCGCCCCCGCGTCCTCCAGCGCCCCGGCGTCGACGACCAGTTCGGCGAGTGCACCGCAGAGCAGCAGCTCCAGCGCGGTGATGTGACGTCCTGAGCACGCAAGAGGGCCGGGTCCGTCTCCACGGACCCGGCCGTCTTCGTCGTGGCAATCGAGCCGAAGGCTAGAACAACCGCAGCTTGTCGTCCTCGATGCCCCTGAGGGCGTCGTAGTCCAGCACCGCGCAGCCGATTCCGCGGTCCGTGGCGAGGACACGGGCCTGCGGCTTGATCTCCTGGGCCGCGAAGATGCCGCGGACCGGGGCGAGATGGGGGTCGCGGTTCAGCAGCTCGAGATAGCGGGTGAGCTGCTCGACGCCGTCGATCTCGCCGCGCCGCTTGATCTCGACCGCGACGGTCTGCCCCTCGGCGTCCCGGCACAGGATGTCGACCGGGCCGATGGCCGTCATGTACTCGCGGCGGATGAGCGTGTAGCCGTCGCCGAGCGTCTCGATGCGGTCCGCGAGGAGCTCCTGAAGGTGTGCTTCCACGCCGTCCTTGATCAGGCCCGGATCCACGCCCAGTTCGTGCGAGGAGTCGTGGAGGATCTCCTCCATCGTGATGATGAGCTTCTCGCCCGCCTTGTTGATCACGGTCCAGACGCCCTCGTCGTCGCCCGCGCCCTCCTTCAGAGTGCAGGGCGGGGACATCCAGTTCAGGGGCTTGTAGGCGCGGTCGTCCGCGTGGATGGAGACGCTGCCGTCGGCCTTCACCAGGATAAGACGGGGTGCCGAGGGGAGATGGGCGGTGAGCCGGCCCGCGTAGTCCACGGAGCATCGGGCAATGACGAGACGCATGGTCGGCAACGCTACTCGACGGGTGTGGGTCCACGCGATTCGCCCCGGAAGACCCGAGACAACCCATGTTCGTTAGTGGCTGATTGTGTGCCTAATGAGGGCTCTCCATGTACGCATTTTCCTGGTGCCGTCACCGTCCGTTGCTTACCGTAGAAACGGGAGGTCGCGAGACGAGTACTCAGCGTGTTCGGTATCGCGAACTCCCTTATCTGTCCGGCAACCCCTGTCGACCACGGGGGTGCGAGAGGAGAACCCATGTCGCTCGACGTCTCACCGGCCCTACTCGAGAAGGCCGAGCGAGGCGAGGTCGACGAAGCAGAATTCGTCGACTGCGTCCGGACCTCCCTGCCTTACGCATGGGAGATGATCAGCTCCCTGGTGGCCCAGCTGAAGGTCGACGGCGGCAATTTCGCCGACAACCAGACGCCCCCGCCGGACGAGCAGGCACGCGGACAGCTGCTGCGTGCGCTCGCGAGTGACGCGATACGCGGCGCGCTGCAGAGGCATTTCGGTGTCCGGCTGGCCTTCCAGAACTGCCACCGGGTGGCGGTGTTCCCATTGGACGCCTCGGTCGACGAGACGCTGGCCCGCTTCACCTCGGTCCGCAGTCAGGTACTCAACCAGTCCCCGGAGTTCCGGGACTGCTGAGGAGCATGCCGCTTGCTTGCCGCTCCGTACGCGGGAGGTGCATTCAGTACTGGGGCGGCAAGCTCCGCAGCCGGAGCGGCACGTTTCGCAGCCGGGCAGGCCCGTTCAACCGAGGTGCGGGAGCACCTCGGCGCCCAGCCGCCGTACGTTCTCCTCGGTGGCCGCCAGGTCTCCCGAGCCCTCCACGAGCAGGGCGAAGCGGGAGATGCCGGTCCGCTCGCTGGTCGCCGCGAGCCGGTCGGCGCACAGGCGCGGGGTGCCCACCGGGTGCAGTCCGCAGAGCAGTTCGGTGTACGCCAGCGGGTCGCGCATCCGCCGGGTGCGGCCGTCCACCGTGACATGTGCCTCCAGCCCCTGCTTCAGCCAGCCCGGCATCGCCTTCGTCAGCGCCTCCACGGCGTCCGTGCGCCGGTCCGCGATCTGGCAGACGCCGGCCGAGACATGGGCCGCGCCCAGGACCGCCTCCGCGGAGTGTCCGGAGGCGCGCGCGAGCTGCCGCCACAGGGCGACCATCTCGGCCTTCTCCTCGTCACCCACATGCATGCCCAGCAGCATCGGCAGTCCGCGCTCGGCGGCCTGCCGCACACTCGACGGCGAGGTGCACGCGAGGACGACCTCCGGACCCGCCACCTCCGCCAGGGACTCCGACGGCCTTGGTACGACGGGCACTTCACGGAAGGCGAAGCGCTCGCCCTCGGCCCCGACCGACGGCTCGCGCAGCCAGCGCAGCAGCAGATCGAGTGATTCGGGGAAGCCCTCCTCGTACGCCTTGATGCCGGAGCCGAAGACCTCCAGGTCGACCCACGGTCCGCCGCGCCCGACGCCCAGCGAGAAACGCCCGCCGGAGGTGAGGTGCAGCAGCGCGGCCTGCTCGCCGACCGCCACGGGGTGGGCGGTGGGCAGTACGGTGACCGCCGTACCGACCCGGAGCCTGCGGGTCCGGCCGAGGAGTAACGCCGCCAGGGTGATCGCCGACGGGCAGGTGCCGTACGGCACGAAGTGGTGCTCGGCCAGCCAGACCGAGTCGAGGCCCGCTTCCTCGGCGACCTCGGCCGAGCGGACCGCGCGGTGCAGCGCCTCCCCCTGGCCCTGCCCCGGGAACTGGGCCGCCAATACGAAACTTCCAACGCGCATTGCTTTTCCTGCTTCCTTGGCTCCGACGCGGAGCTCCCCCACCCGCATAACCGCCTGACACGTGCCGAGGACACGGCCTGGCGAAGAGATTTGCGGATTGTCTGGAGAATGGGGGGTCGCGGCGGGGACGGGGCCGGCCGGTGGTCTACGCGTACCCCGGTCCGCGCCCCGTAGGCTGGACACGGCCCGTGCTTCCTGTATAGCCCCGTGAGGTGTCCCGTGTCTCCGCGTCGCAACCGACCCAAGGGTGCCGATCCGTCGGGCACGTCCGGCCGGAGCGGCGAGGACGACCGGCCCGGCCGGTACGGCGGCTGGCAGTCCACCGAGAGCTGGCAGGGGGAGGAGTGGAGCGTGCGGCACGTGGCGGGTGCGAGCGCGCAGGGCAAGACGTACCGCTGCCCCGGCTGCGACCAGATGATCCCCTCCGGTGTCCCGCACGTGGTGGCCTGGCCCGAGCACTCGGGTGTCGACGAGCGCCGCCACTGGCACAAGGCGTGCTGGAACGCGAAGGACCGCCGCACCACGCGGGTGCAGCGGTCCCGTAACGCGCCGAAGTTCTGAGGCCTGCTTACACGTCGCGCTTCTGCAGCAGCGCGACCGCGCCGGCGAACGCGGCGGCCGTCACGCCGAGGGCGATCCACACCGGGTCCCAGCCGGTCGGGCCGGTGTCGCTCAGGGTGTTGGTGTAGAAGGCGCTGAGCTGGTTCGGGATCGAGTAGTCGAACAGGGCCTGGCGCACCTTCTCCAGGGCCGACGAGAACATGAACAGCGCGATCACCAGCGGTGCCAGCACCAGGGCGATCATGATGGTGATGGCGCCCGCCGAGTGCCGGATGATCGAGCCGACGAGGAGCGAGAGCAGTCCGAGCAGCGCTATGTAGAGCGAGATGCCGAAGGTGCCCTTCAGCCACTCGCCGCCGGACGGGTCCTTGGCGCCCTTCAGCATGGCGACGTCCACGACGGCGACGAGGAGCACCGAGGCGAACGTGACGGTGAACGCCACCGCGAAGAACACGATGGCCTTCGCCGCCAGCACGCGCGCGCGTGACGGGCACGCGGTCATCGTGGTGCGGATCATGCCGGTGCCGTACTCCGAAGCGGTGGTCAGCACGCCGAGCGTGATGATGCACATGCTGCCGAGGAGCAGCCCGAACACGCCGAAGGACAACGGGTTCTGGCCCTTGAGGCTCTCCTCGCCCTGATTGGCGGCGACCAGCACGGCGACCAGCAGCCCGATGCCGACGACGAGCAGCAGGAACACCCCGAGCGTCCACATCGTGGAGCGCACCGATCTGATCTTCGTCCACTCCGAGGAGATCGCGTGCCCCAGGTGGGTGCGCACGACGGGGATCGGCGAGGTGTAGGTCGGGTACGGCGAACCGGGCGCCGCCGCCTGCCAGTCGGGTGCGGCGGCCTGCGGCATCGGGGGCTGCGGGGTGCTCATCGGGCGTCCTCGGGCTTGGTCAGGTCGGCGGGTGCGGCGGAGGCGGGGGGCTGGGGCGGCGCGGCCGGCGCCTGGGGCGCCGCGGGCGCCGGCTGGGCGTACGGGTTGGGCAGGCCCGCGCCCGGGGCGCCCGGAGCGCCGTACGGGCCCGCCGGGGGCTGCCCGGCGCCGTACGGGCCCGGCCCTGCCTGCGGCATGGCGAAGGGCTGCCCGCCCTCCTGGGGCGACGGCGGGGCGTACCAGTCGGGCTGGCCCTGCCCGGGCACCGGCATCGGCGGCTGCACCCCGGGCGGCAGCGGCTGCTGCAGCCCCGCCTTCTGGTCGATGGTCGAGCGGTAGTCGACGGCCCCCTGCGTCATCCGCATGTACGCCTCCTCCAGGGAGGCCTGGTGCGGCGACAGCTCCCACAGGCGTACGTCGGCGTCGTGCGCGATGTCACTGATGCGGGGGAGCGCCAGTCCCGTGATCCTGAGGGCGCCGTCCTGCTCGGGCAGCACATGCCCGCCCGCCTCGGTGAGCGCGGCGGTCAGCTTCTCGCGCAGCTGCGGCTCGGTGTCCGGCGTACGCACGCGCGCGAAGTCGGCCGAGTTCGCCGAGATGAAGTCCTTGACACTCATGTCGGCCAGCAGCTGTCCGCGTCCGATCACGATGAGGTGGTCGGCGGTCAGCGCCATCTCGCTCATCAGATGGGAGGAGACGAAGACCGTGCGTCCCTCCGCGGCGAGCGCCTTCATGAGGTTGCGCACCCAGAGGATGCCCTCGGGGTCGAGGCCGTTGACCGGCTCGTCGAACAGCAGCACCTGGGGGTCGCCGAGCAGTGCGGCGGCGATGCCGAGCC
Organism: Streptomyces sp. NPDC001137; assembly: GCF_040298885.1. NCBI lineage: Bacteria > Bacillati > Actinomycetota > Actinomycetes > Kitasatosporales > Streptomycetaceae > Streptomyces > Streptomyces sp. NPDC001137. The sequence continues at coordinate 55,589 of NZ_JBEPBA010000013.1, read as the reverse complement.
GCTGTCCCATGCCGAGGGAGAAGCCCTTGGAACGCTTCCTGGCCACCTCCTGGAGGCCGACCACGCCCAGCACCTCGTCGACCCGGCGGGCCGGGATGCCGGACAGCTGGGCCAGGCACAGCAGATGGCTGCGGGCCGAGCGGCCGCCGTGCACGGCCTTGGCGTCGAGCAGGGCGCCCACCTGGCGGGGGGCGTTGGGCAGCTTCGGGTACGGGTAGCCGCCGATCGTCACCTGCCCCGCGGTGGGGTTGTCCAGGCCGAGGATCATGCGCATCGTCGTCGACTTGCCGGAGCCGTTCGGGCCCAGGAAGCCGGTGACGGCACCCGGCCGCACCTGGAAGGAAAGGTTGTACACGGCGGTCTTGTCGCCGTAGCGCTTGGTCAGGCCTACAGCCTCGATCATGCTCCGCACCCATCGAAAGGTTCAGGACAGCGGGGCACACGCCCCCGTAAGGGTTAGGAGGATATCGAGGAGCTGACGGTTCCGCTCAAGCGAAAGCAAAGCAATGCGACTCCGCTTCCCGGCGGGGAGCCATGTGCGGACAGAGCGCTACGCGTCCCGCTTCTTCAGCAGCACATAGCCGCCCGCGAGGGCCGCGACCACCCACAGCACCATGATCCCGAGACCGCCCCAGGGCCCGTACGGGGTGTCCTCGCCGATCCGCGGGACCACCTGCATGATCTTGCTGCCGGCCTGGTCCGGCAGGAACCGGCCGATCTTCTTCGTCGCGTCGACATTGCCCAGGATGTTGGAGATCAGGAAGAAGAACGGCATCAGGATGCCCAGCGACAGCATCGGCGAACGGAGCATCGTGGCGACGCCCATCGAGAACACCGCGATGAGGGTCATGTAGATGCCGCCCCCGATCACGGCGCGCAGCACGTGCGGGTCGCCGATCGAGGCGCGGTGCGCGCCGAGCATCGCCTGTCCGAGGAAGAAGGCGACGAGGCTGGTCGCCATGGCGACGAGGAGCGCGAGACCGGTCGCCACGGCGATCTTGCTGAACAGGAAGGTGCCACGCTGCGGTACGGCGGCCAGCGAGGTGCGGATCATGCCGGTGCTGTACTCGTTCGAGACGACGAGCACCCCGAACACGATCATCGCCAGCTGACCGAGGCTCATGCCCGCGAAACTGATGAAGGTCGGGTCGAAGGTCAGCCGGTCCTGCCGGCTCATCCTGTCGAACTGGCGGCCGGACAGCGCCGAGATCAGCATGCCGAGGGCGATGGTGACGACCACGGCGAGGGAGAGCGTCCACACCGTGGATGCCACGGACCGGATCTTGGTCCACTCGGACCGTACGACCTGCATCGCCGCCATGCTCATCTCCTGTTCCAGTCCTCGCCCCAGTGCTGCCGCTGCGGGTACGCCTCGGGGGGCGTCTCGAAGCGCCTCTCCAGGGGTGTGCCGGCGTGCGCGTGGTACTCCACCGCCCCTGCGGTCAGCTGCATGAACGCCTCCTCCAGGGAGGCCTGCTGCGGGCTCAGCTCGTGCAGCACGATCTGGTGCTGCGCGGCCAGCTCGCCGATCTGCTCGGCCTTGCCGCCGTCCACCTCCAGCGCCCCGCTGCCGGACTCGATGACGGTGACGCCCTCCTCGTGCAGCACGTCGAGCAGCCGTTCACGCTGCGGGGAGCGGATCCGGATGTACGAGCGGGAGTTCCGCTCGATGAAGTCGGCCATGGAGGTGTCGGCGAGCAGCCGCCCCTGTCCGATGACCACGAGATGGTCGGCGGTCAGCGCCATCTCGCTCATCAGATGGGACGAGACGAAGACCGTGCGCCCCTGGGCGGCCAGGGACTTCATCAGATTGCGGATCCAGTGGATGCCCTCGGGGTCGAGGCCGTTGACCGGCTCGTCGAACATCAGGATTTGTGGGTCGCCGAGCAGCGCACCAGCGATCCCGAGCCGCTGCCCCATGCCCAGCGAGAACCCCTTGGCCTTCTTCCCGGCGACCGCCGCGAGGCCCACCGTGTCGAGGACCTCGGCCACCCGCCGTCTCGGGATGCCGTTGCTCTGCGCGAGACACAGCAGATGGTTGAAGGCGCTGCGGCCGCCGTGCACGGCCTTGGCGTCCAGCAGGGCGCCGATGTACCTCAGCGGGTCCTTGAGGCGGTCGTAGTGCCTGCCGTCGATCCGGACGCCCCCCGCGGTGGGCCGGTCGAGCCCCAGCATCATCCGCATGGTCGTCGACTTGCCGGCCCCGTTCGGCCCGAGGAACCCGGTCACCATGCCGGGTCTGACGGTGAAGGTGAGGTTGTTGACCGCCAGTTTCTCGCCGTAGCGCTTGGTCAGGCCCTCGAGTTCGATCATGAAGTCACGCTAAGACCCGGGTTCGGGGGCTGCCACTCGAGCGGGCTCGGGGCTCGTCTCCCCGTGCCGGCAGGGCGCCTGGGGCACGAGCAGCAGCCCCGCGTCGACCACGCTCTCGTGCCGCACCTGCTGGAAACACGCCAAAGGCCCGCACCCTCGGGGGAGATGGTGCGGGCCTTTGGCTGCCGTCAGGCGGTGTTACCGGGTCTGCTGCGCCGGAACCCCACGGGAGATCGGCTCGTCCTCGGCCGGCGAACCGGCGGCGGCCACCGCGGCGCCCGTGAGCGTCGCGAGCATCTCGCGGACGTTCGTCAGCTGGGCGTTGATGCTGTCGCGGCGGTTGGTGAGGGCGGCCAGCTCGCGCTCGGATTCCGAACGGATCCGGTCGGCCTTGGCGTTCGCGTCGGCCACGATGTCCTCGGCCTGGCGCTGGGCCGTCTCCACCGTCTGGCGGGCGCGGCGCTCGGCGTCGGTGCGCAGCTTCTCGGCCTCCAGGCGGAGCTGCTCCGCGCGGTGCTCGATCTCCGCGAGGCGCTTCTCGGCCTTGGCCTGACGGGACGCCAGGTCACGCTCCGACTGCTCGCGGCGCTTGGCGAGGTTCGTCTCGAAGTCGGCGGCGGCCTGTGCGGCCTTGGCGCGGGTCTCCTCGAAGAGGGCGTCGGCCTCCTCGCGCTTCGACTGCGCGTCCTTCTGCGCCTCGGAACGCAGCTGCGAGGCGTCACTCTTGGCCTTCTCGACGATCCGGACGCCCTCGTCCTCGGCCTTGGCCTTGCGTTCCGCAGCGAACGATTCTGCGTCGTTGCGGACCTGCTGGGCCGCCGACTCCGCCAGCTCGCGGTGCTGCTCGGCCGCGCGACGGGCCTCCTCGCGCAGATCCTTGGCCTCTTCCTCGGCGAGGCGGAGGATCTTCTCGACACGCGCGCCGAGACCGGCGTACGACGGCTCCGCGTCGGTTACCTGGGCCTGGGCGTTCTGCGTCTCGAGGTGGAGCTCCTCGATGCGCTTTTCCAGAGCGGTGATGCGGGCGAGAGCGCTGTCACGGTCGGAGACGAGCTTGGAGATTCGTTCGTCCACCTGAGCGCGGTCGTACCCACGCCGCACAAGCTCGAAGCCGTAGGGGGAAGTGTCGCTCATGGGGTTCCTGTCAAATGAGACCGGTGAGGTGATAGGGGGAATCCTAGGGGCCGAAGCGGTGTGTCATCGAGCGGATACGTGTTTGATCTGGAGAATGAGACCCCTTTTGGGTGGCTAACCCTCGGACCACTTGCCAAAAATTTGGTCAAAGGCCCCAGATGGCGCAGCATTTGACCCTGTCGATCAGCTGTCCGACGGCTTACCCGAACGGGGGGCGCCGACCGTGGCGCCCGCCTTGACGCCACCGTCCTTGCCCGCGCCCGGAGCCTCGAAAGACTCCAACGCCTCCAGGACGTCCTGGACACGGGAGATCTCGGCGTTGATGTCCTCGCGCCGGCGCACCAGGATCTCCAGCTCGCGCTTGCCCTCCTCGACCGTGCGCTTGGCCTCGCGGATCGCCTCGGCCTTGAGCTCCTCGGCCTCCCTGACGAGCGCCGACTTCTTCTGCTCGGCCTCCTTCAGCAGGCCCTCGGCCTTCTTCACGGCGGCGATACGGACTTTGCCCGCCTCGGAGTTCGCCTCCGAGACCAGCTCCTTGGCCTTCGCCTGCGCCTTGGCCAGCTGCTCCTCGGCGGCCTTGATGAGCGCGTCGCAGCGGTCGCCGGTGGACTTCATCGTCTCGGCGGCCTCGCGGCGGGCCCGCTCGTGCAGCGCCTCGATCTCACCGGTGATGCGGTCGCGCAGCTCCTCGGCGCGCTCCCGGATCTGGGTGGCGTCCCGGCGGGCGCCGACGAGCAGTTCGTCCGCGTCCGTACGGGCCTTCTCCACCCGTGCGTTCCCCTCGACCGTCGCCTCCGAGACCAGCCGCTCGGCCTCCTTGCGGGCCGCGCCCACCATGGTGTCGGCCTGCGCCTCGGCGTCGGCGGTGGTCTTGTGGGCCTGCTGCTGCGCCTCGGAGAGCAGCTTGTCGGCCTCGGCCGTGGTCTCCGTGATGAGGGTGTCGACCTGCTCGGCCACGTCCTGGCGCCGCTTGTTGGCGTCCTTGCGGGCCTCGTCGAGGGTCCGCTCGGCCTCCTCGCGCGCGGCGTTGACCAGCCGCTCGGCCTCCGCCGCGGCCTCCGCCTTGACCCGCTCCGACTCGCTGCGGATCCGCTCGGCGTGCTGCTGCGCCGCCCCGACCGTGTCGGCGGCCTCGGCGCGCAGCCGCTCCGCGTCCCCGGTGGCGTCCGAGATGAGCTTCTCGGCCTTGGCGACCGCCTCGAGCCGCACCCGCTCGGCCTCCGTGACCGTCTCGGTGCGCAGTTGGTCGGTGTCCCGGACCGTCTCGGTGGTGAGCCGCTCGGCCTCCGTGCGCGCCTCGGTGATGAGGGCGTCCGCCTGCGCCGCCGCGTCCGAACGGATGCGGTTGGCGTCCTCGCGGGCGTCCGCCCGGGTGCGCGCCGCCGCCTGGTCGGCCTCGGCGATCGCGTCCGAGGCCTCCGTACGCACCCGCTGCGCGTACTCGGCCGCGTCCGAACGCAGCCGCTCCGACTCCGCGATCGCCTCCGCGACCGTGCGCTCGGCAAGCGACTTGGCGGCGTCGGTCTCCTCGTTCGCCTCGCGCCGGATGCGGGCCGCGTCCTCGCTCGCCCGCTCCCGCTCGGCATAGGCGTCGGCGCGGACCCGGTCCGCCTCCTCCTGCGCCTCGCGCCGGGTACGGTCCGCCGCGTGCTCGGCGGCGCTGCGCAGCCCGGTGATCTCCTCCTGGGCCTGCTCGTGCAGCCCGGCCACCGAGTCCCGTACCTGCTGGGCGTGTTGCTCGGCGCCCGACACCATCTCGGTCGCGCGCCGGTCGGCCTCCTCGACCAGCCGTACGGCCTCGGTCTGCGCCTCCTCCACGCGCTTGCGCGCCGAGGCCAGCAGCTCCTCGCTCTGCTCGCGCGCCCGCTCGCGCTCCTGGTCGGCCTCGGTGCGCGCGGCGCCGAGGGTCTCCTCGGCCTCGCGGCGGCGCCGGTTGGCCTCCTCCTGCGCGGCGGCCAGCGTCTCGGACGCCTCGGTGCCGAGCCGCTCGGCGGCGGCCAGCGCCTCCGCCCGCATCCGGTCGGCGCTCTCCTGCGCCTCCGACTTCAGCCGCTCGGCCTCCGCGGCCGCCTCGGACCGCAGGCGTACGGCGATGGCCTCGCCCTCGGCCCGGGAGGCGGACGCGTCCGACGCGGCCTCGTTGCGCAGCCGGTCGGCCTCCGCCTCGGCCTGCGCCTGCAGCGTGCGGATCCGCTCGGCGGCCTCGGCGCGCAGCCGCTCGCTCTCCTCGGCGGCCTCGCGGCGGATCCGCGACGCCTCCTCGCGGGCCTCCGTCAGTGCCTGCTCCGCGGCGGCGAGGCGCTCCTCGGCCTCCGTGTGCAGCCGCGTCAGCTCCTCGGCGGCCTCCGCGCGGCGGGCCTCCATGGCCCGCTCGGTCTCCTCCCGCAGCTCCCGGGCGGCCCGCTCGGCCTCCGCCTTGATGCCCTCGGACTGCTCGACGACCTCCTCGCGGTGCCGCTGGGCCTCCTGACGGGTGCGCTGGAGGGTCTCCTCGGCCTGCCGGCGCAGCGTGGTGGCGCGCTCGATGGCCTCCGTACGGACCTTCTCGCTGTCCGTGGTGGCCTTCTGGCGCAGCTCGTCGGCGTCCTGGCGGGACTTCGCGAGCAGTTCCTCGGCGGTCTTGGCCGCCTCCTCGATCTGCTGGACGGCCTCCTTGCGGGCCTCCGCGCGGATCTTCTCGCCCTCGGCGACCGCCTCGGCACGCAGCTGCTCGGCCTCGCCGCGCAGCCGGCGCGCCTCCTCCTGGAGCTCGACCGTCTTGGCGCGGTACTCCTTGGTGTCGTCCTTGGCGGCGCCCTTGAGCTGCTCGGCCAGGTCGTGCGCCTCGGCGCGCAGCCGGTCCGCCTCCGCCTCGGCCTCGGAGCGGATCCGCTCGGCCTCCTCGGCGGCGGCCTTGGTGGTGTTCTTCGCGTCCTCCTGCGCCCGGTTGAGGACGTCCTCGGCCGTCTTGGCCGCCTTGGACAGCTGGGTCGCGCTCTCCTCGGCCGTGATCGTGCGGGCCTTCTCGGAGGCCTCGGCGACGATCCGCTCGGCCTCGGAACGGGCGTCCGCGACGACCTGCTCGGCGTCCGACCTGGTGGCCTCGGCCTCCTTGGTGGCCTCCTCGACCAGCCGGGCGACCTGCTCCTTCGCCGTACGCGTGCGCTGCTCGTTCGTCGACTCGGCGCTGGCGAGGGCCTTCTCGGCCGCCGCCGTGGCCTCGGTGACCAGCTTGTCGGCCTCGGCCTGCGCCTTGCGCAGCGCCTCCTCGGCCTCCGCCATGCGCTGCTCGGCGGCCCGGCTCAGCTCCTGCGCCTGGCGGCGGGCGGAGTCCGACTCGGTGGCGGAGGAGCTGCGCAGCTGCTCGGCGTGGTCGGTGGCCTCCTGGGCCTGCGTGGACGCGGCGTTCAGCAGCCGCTCGGCGTCCGCACGCGCCCGGCGCAGCAGCTGGTCCGCCTCCGCGCGGGCCTCCTCGGCCTCGCTCTGGAGCCGCTGCCTGGCCTCGCTGGCGACCCGCTCGGCCTCCGCGCGGGCGGCGGCCAGGGCCTGCTCGGCCTCGGCACGGGACTCGTCGAGCAGCCGGCGCGCCTGGGACTCGGTACGGGCGCGCAGCTGCTCCGCCCAGGCCACGTTCTCGTTGACGTGCGACTCGACGGTCTGTCGGCGCTCGGCCAGCTCCTGGTCCAGCTGCTGGCGGCGGGTGACCGCCTCCTGGTGCAGCTCGGCCTGCAGCCGGGCGGCCTGCTCCGCGTGCTCCTGGAGGATCCGCTGGGTCTGGGCGCGGGCCTGGCTGAGCTCGCGCTCGGCGTCCAGACGCAGTTGGTCGGCCTGGATCTGGGCGTTCCGCAGCAGCTGCTCGGCCTGGTAGCCGATGTCACCGCCGTCGAAGGAGGGCCGGGACATGATGGTGCGGCGCGCCTCGTGCAGCTTGGCGCGCAGCACCTCGACCTGGTAGCCGAGGTCCTCGGCGTGCTGGATCGCCTTTTCCCGCTCGGTCTTCAGCCGCTCCATCTCGGCCTCGAACCGAGAGAGGTGGTCGACGTCAGCCGCCGGCTCTCGCTCCTGGCGTTCGTAGCCCCGCACTGCGCGGTCCCATCCGTCCCCTGGTCGCAAGTCTGGCCAAACGAGCTCCGTCCATCCGCCGAACGGGGCCCCCGGGGAATGGTGTCAGATCAACGGCGGAGCATGGGCTGCTGCCCCGACGCTCGCCCCTCGAAACCCGGACCCCGGCGTGCGGTCACCCCCCACAGAAGCGGCGACCGCCCCCAACCCTACCGGCCCATATGTACGGGGGTCAGTGCTCAGGTGACTCAACAGGCGCGGAAGTGACCAGTTCTGTCAGAACACCGTGGCAGTCCTTCGGGTGCAGGAACGTGATTCGTGACCCCATGGAGCCGCGCCGGGGCTCTTCGTACAGAACGCGTACGCCCTTTTCCTTGATGTCGGCCGCGTCGGCGTCGACATCCGCCGTACCGAAAGCGATGTGGTGGACACCCTCGCCGTTCTTGTCGAGCCACTTCGCGACGGTCGAGTCCGGGCGCGTCGGCTCCAGAAGCTGCAGGTAGGAGGCCCCGCCGTCGGAGGTATCGTTGATCTTGAGCATGGCCTCGCGGACGCCCTGCTCCTCGTTGACCTCGGAGTGGAACACCTCGAAGCCGTATGTGGCCCGGTAGAACTCGACGGTCTTGTCGAGATCGAAACAGGCGATTCCGATGTGGTCGATTCGCGTCAGCATGGTGTTAGTGCAGCGCTCCTGGAATGGTTACGCAACGTGCCAGCGATCACACCGACTGCCGGGTGACGGCACGGAGTGCCACTCAGTACATTCGAAGTAAACCCTCGTTCACTCCTCGGCAGTGCAGCCGGAAGGGGATCGCAGCTCATGTCTGGATCGAACAGCACCACCTCGGTGATCGTCGCGGGGGCGCGTACGCCCATGGGACGGCTGCTGGGCTCCCTCAAGTCCTTCTCCGGAGCCGACCTCGGCGGCTTCGCGATCAAGGCCGCTCTCGACCGTGCGGGGATCGGCGGCGACCAGGTGCAGTACGTGATCATGGGTCAGGTGCTGCAGGCCGGGGCGGGGCAGATCCCGGCACGCCAGGCCGCCGTCAAGGCAGGCATCCCGATGAACGTCCCGGCACTGACCGTCAACAAGGTGTGTCTGTCCGGCCTCGACGCCATCGCGCTCGCCGACCAGCTGATCCGCGCCGGCGAGTTCGACGTGATCGTCGCGGGCGGCCAGGAGTCCATGACCAACGCGCCCCACCTGCTGCCGAAGTCCCGCGAGGGCTTCAAGTACGGCGCCATCGAGATGCTCGACGCCATGGCGTACGACGGCCTGACCGACGCCTTCGAGAACATCGCCATGGGCGAGTCGACGGAGAAGCACAACACGCGCCTGGGCATCCAGCGCCCCGAGCAGGACGAGATCGCCGCCCTGTCCCACCAGCGGGCGGCGGCCGCTCAGAAGAACGGCATCTTCGAGGCCGAGATCACCCCGGTGGAGATCCCGCAGCGCAAGGGCGAGCCGGTCCTCTTCAGCAAGGACGAGGGCATCCGCGGCGACACGACGGCGGAGTCCCTGGGCAAGCTGCGCCCGGCGTTCACCCGGGACGGCACGATCACGGCCGGTTCCTCCTCGCAGATCTCGGACGGTGCGGCGGCCGTGGTCGTGATGAGCAAGGCCAAGGCGCAGGAGCTGGGCCTGGACTGGATCGCCGAGATCGGCGCCCACGGCAATGTGGCGGGCCCGGACAACTCGCTCCAGTCGCAGCCGTCCAACGCGATCCTGCACGCCCTGAAGAAGGAGGGCCTGGAGGTCGAGGACCTGGATCTGATCGAGATCAACGAGGCCTTCGCCGCCGTGGCCGTGCAGTCAATGAAGGACCTCGGAGTTTCAACGGAAAAGGTGAATGTCAACGGCGGCGCGATTGCCCTGGGCCACCCCATCGGCATGTCCGGCGCCCGGCTCGTCCTGCATCTGGCGCTGGAGCTCAAGCGCCGGGGCGGCGGTGTGGGTGCGGCCGCGCTGTGCGGTGGCGGCGGTCAGGGTGACGCACTGATCGTGCGGGTACCCAAGGCCTGAGTTCTCCTTCGTACGTCGATCTCTGAACGGAGCTGTGATGCAGGACGTCTCCACACTCGTCGCCCAGGCGAGGGAAGGCCGGCCGCGGGCCGTGGCCCGGCTGATCTCCCTGGTGGAGGGGGCGTCCCCGCAGCTCAGGGAGGTCATGGAGGCGCTTGCTCCGCTGACGGGCAATGCGTATGTGGTCGGTCTGACCGGTTCGCCGGGTGTCGGCAAGTCCACCTCGACCTCGGCGCTGGTGACGGCGTACCGCAAGCAGGGCAGACGGGTCGGCGTCCTGGCCGTCGACCCGTCGTCGCCCTTCTCCGGCGGCGCCCTGCTCGGCGACCGGGTGCGGATGTCGGAGCACGCCTCCGACCCCGGCGTGTACATCCGCTCGATGGCGACCCGTGGCCACCTGGGCGGGCTCGCGTGGGCCGCCCCGCAGGCGATCCGGGTGCTGGACGCGGCGGGCTGCGACGTGATCCTGGTCGAGACGGTCGGCGTCGGCCAGTCGGAGGTCGAGATCGCCTCCCAGGCGGACACCTCCGTGGTGCTGCTGGCCCCCGGCATGGGCGACGGCATCCAGGCGGCCAAGGCCGGAATCCTCGAGATCGGTGATGTCTACGTCGTCAACAAGGCCGACCGCGACGGCGCCGACGCCACCGCCCGCGAGCTCAACCACATGCTGGGCCTGGGCGAGTCCCGCGGCCCGGGCGACTGGCGCCCGCCGATCGTCAAGACGGTCGCCGCGCGCGCCGAGGGCGTCGACGAGGTCGTGGAGGCCCTGGAGAAGCACCGCGCCTGGATGGAGGAGCGGGGCGTCCTGGCGGAACGCCGCCTGGCCCGCGCCTCCCGCGAGGTCGAGACCATCGCCGTGACGGCCCTGCGCGAACGCATCGGCGACCTGCACGGCGACCGCCGCCTGAGCGCCCTGGCGGAACGGATCGTGGCCGGGAACCTGGACCCCTACCGCGCGGCGGACGAACTGGTGGCGGGACTGACGCAGGGCTGAGGCGCGCTGTCGCGTGCCCGGCTCCCGGCCCGCGCTGTTGCGTCGATGCGCGGGCCGCGGGCGTGAGCGGGGGGTCGAGGGGTTCGAGGGGGTTGTGCAACGGCAGGCGGGGCCCGGTTCGGGTCCCGCCTGCAGTTTGTGCACTCGAAGCACCCAGGGGCGCTAGGGGCGTCCCCGCTGCCCGCGCAGGTGCTCCGCGATGGGCTTCAGGGCCTTGTCGAGTTCCGCCATGGCCTCGGGGGACAGCAGATCGATGAAGTGCCTGCGCACGGACGCCACATGGTGCGGGGCGACCTTCTTCATCGTCTCCATGCCGTGCTCCGTGAGGACCGCGTAGAGCCCGCGGCGGTCGGACTCGCAGTTCTCACGGCGGACCAGGTTCGCGTTCTCCATCCGGGTGATCTGGTGGGAGAGGCGGCTCTTGGACTGGAGGGTGGCGGATGCGAGGTCGCTCATCCGCATCCGTACGTCCTCCGACTCGGAGAGGTTCACCAGGATCTCGTAGTCGTTCATTGTCAGGCCGAACGGCTGCAGGTCCCTCTCGAGCTGGTACGTCAACAGCCTGTTGACCTCCAGGTGGGTGCGCCAGGCGCACTGCTCCGCATCGGTCAGCCAGCGGGTGGCCGTCTCGGTCTCCATGAATGAAGTCTACCTAAAATGTTGAAAGGCGAACTAGTGAGGGTGGTGTGATGTCGGCGCGCACACGTTCGACGTCACACTCCGCAGACTACCGCTCACAGCCCGAAGCGACGCTGGAGGTCTCCCAGCTGTCCGGGAAGGCGCGGTGCGCCGGCTTGCGGTGAAGGGCCCGTGTGTGGCCCGCCGCCGGGCACGCCGGGCTCCGGCGGAACCATCCCCGTGGCCTGCTCGGCCATGAGGGTTTCCGAGGACTGGAGCAGGACCGTGCCGGCCCCTACGAACTCGAACTGGTGCTCCTCCCCGGAGGCCCCGCCGAGGCCTGTCATCGCACGTAGACCGCCCATCAGGCCCGTCATGTAGCCGTGGTCGTAGTGATGGCACGGCGACGGGCAGTCGGCCCAGCCGACGAGCGCCTGCGGGTCCACCCGGATCGGCGGTTCCATGAACACCACCGGACCGTTAGATGCGGCCACGAACTTTCCGGTTCCGATCAGGGTCAGAAAACCCGGCACAATCGATTGCTTGAGCGCGAGACTTGGCTGAAAAGCGAGCAGATTGCCCGAGCGAATGGTCAGATTGCCGTCTTCGAGGTCGTACGAGTTCACATCGAAGGCCCGGTCGGCGAGGAGCATCTTGCCCGAGCCCTCCGCCACGACCCAGTCGCTCGCGTGCAGTGGCGAATGAAAGGACGTACGGACAAGTCGGTCGAGCCGGCCGTGTCCGATGCCGTTGAACTCCATCGAGCCGTAGTAGGCGATCATCTTCCCCTTTTGCAGGAACCACTGGCTCCCCTTGAGCTCCACGCAGAAGGTGTACTTGTTGACGTTGTCGTCGACCGGCAGCGTCATCGGGTCGAAGACCGTCGGGCCGCCCGGAGTCCCGTACGCGCTCACAGCTTCTCCTCCGAGGCCTGGACGTACACCGCGCCGTTGCCGCTGAGCTCCAGCTGGAAGGCCTCGCCGGAGCCGCGTCCCACCATGTCGCGCCAGCCCAGCGCCGTGGACAGCTTGTTGCGGACGTCGCCGTGGTGCGCGACGTACGCCTGCGGGTCGACGTGCACGGGCCGCTGGGGGGTGATCGGGATCTCGAAGACGCCGCCGTGCGCCATCACGGCCACCGAGCCGTGTCCCTTGAGGGTGGTCGTGAACAGCCCCTGGCCGGTGACCTGGCCGCGGACCATGCCCATGACGCCGCCCTGCGAGCCCATGAACATCGTGCCCTGCTGGAGCGTGCCCTCGAAGGCGAGCAGCCGGTCCGCCTCCACGTAGAGGGTGTCGCCGGTGAGGTTGATGACCTGGACGTGGTGACCGCCGTGCCCGAACATCACCGTGCCGTTGCCCTCGACGCTCATCAGCGGCGTCGCCTCGTTGGCCACCCGGCGCCCGATCATCGACATGATCCCGCCCTGGCCGCCCTGGATGTTGGGAGTGAAGGACACCTCGCCCTTGTAGGCGAGCATCGCGCCGCGCTGGCTGAACAGCCGCTGGCCGGGCAGCACCGTCGCCTCGACCATCTTGGAGTTGATCTCACGGAAGGGCATGTCACACATCCCCCGCGATCGTGTTCCGCTCGCTCGGCTGTATGTACACCAGCCCGTCCCCCTCGAACCGGATCTGGAAGGCCTCGCCGCCGCCCTCGCCGAAGAACGTGCGGAACGTCACACCGGACTGGAAGGACTGCCGCAGATTCCCCTGGTGCGCGATGTAGGCGCCGGGGTCGACCGTCAGCGGGTACTGCGCGCTCACCCGCAGCACCACCGCCGGGCCGTCCGACATGATCGCCGCCTGGCCGTGGCCCTCGACGGTCGTCGTGAACAGCCCGTTGCCCTGCGAGGCGCCGCGCAGTCCGGTGAAGGTCGTGCCGGTCCTGAGGCCGGCGTCGGTCGCGAGCAGATTGCTCGACTCCACATACAGCTTGTCCCCCTGGAGACTCACGAGATTGATCTCGGAGGCACGGTCGGCGAACCAGCACGTCCCGTGCCCCTTCACCTCCATCACGGTCATCTGCTCACCGGTGAGCCGCCGGGTCACCATGCCCCGGATGCCCTCACCGCCGCCGCTCAGCTTCTTGAAGGCCATCTGCCCGTCGTACGCGACCATCGAGCCGTTCTTCGCCTTCACGGCGTCCCCGGTCATGTCGACGGCGAGCACCTTGCTGCCTTGAAGTCGGAACATCGCCACGCTGCGAAAGGTAGCCGCCCGGCGGGTGCAGCGCACAGGGCCCGTGGGTGGAGAGCACCCTGAGCGCACCCCTAGGGGAACCGTTTGTCACAATGGGCGGGACGCTTGTGCGTGCGTTCACAAACCGGCAGACAGCCGTCGCAACTCCCGAAGGTGACCCGTGGACCTCAAGACAGCCTCCGCCATCCGCCGCCTCCGACTGATCTCCGTGCCGGAGGGTGTGTCCTGGATCATTCTCTTCACCTGCACGGTCATCAAGTACACGATCAACCCCGACGTCGACGTCGCCCGAGTGCTCGGCCCGATCCACGGCGTGCTGTTCATCATCTACGTGCTCTTCTGGGCCGACGCCTGGAACCGCACCAAGTGGGACAAGGGCAGGGCCGCCCTCTACTTCGCCTACTCGATCATCCCGGGCGGGGGCTTCGTCATCGAGCGCACGCTGCGCCGCGCCGCCGAGGACGAGGTCATCGCGGCTCGCGCGCGCAAGGAGAAGGAAGGAACCGTGAACGCATGATCGTCGCCTTCTCCGTCACACCGCTGGGCGTCGGCGACGACGTGGGGGAGTACGTCGCCGAGGCCGTCCGCGTCGTACGCGAGTCCGGCCTGCCCAACCGCACCGACGCGATGTTCACGAGCATCGAGGGCGAGTGGGACCAGGTGATGGACGTGATCAAGCGCGCCGTCGCCGCCGTCGAGGAGCGGGCACCGCGCGTGTCCCTGGTCCTGAAGGCGGACATCCGCCCCGGAGTGACCGACGGTCTCACCGCCAAGGTGGAGACGGTGGAGCGGTACCTCGCCGACTAGGACGCCGGGGCTGCCACCAGGGCGGCTCGGCGGACGAACTGCTCATGGTGGGGCGGGAGATGCGGCCGCCCCACCCGCCTGGACGTCTCCAGGTCGCCCTGCCCCCGAAACTCCAGTTTCGTAGGGGGTGATCGGTACTCCTCTGCCGGTCACACCTCACTCACTGGAGGGCGCCGTGCAGTCGGAGGGCTACGCATACGACACCCACAGCCGACTGGCCGGACCTCTCACGGAGCCGAGCGACGCCTCGTACCAGGTGCAGTACACCTCGCTGCTCTCCAGTGAGCCGCGCCGAATACAGGCCGTCCTGCTGATGACCCTCGCCCCGGTGCTCACCGGGACGCTGCTCGTCTACCTCGTCTGGCCCACGCACTGGGTGGAGCGGGACGGCGGGGAGAGCTGGCTGGTCGGGCTCGATGTCACGATGCTCATATCCATCGGGCTCATCGAGCTGTTCATGGTGGTCAATGTCGCCTCCGTCGCCCATGCCACGCTGGTCGCCCGCGATCCCGTCCCGGTGGTCCCCGAAGCCGGTACCCGCGTCGCGTTCCTCACCACGTACGTCCCCGGCAAGGAACCCCTCTCCATGGTCCGCGCCACCCTCGAGGGAGCCGTCCGGATCACCCACGTCGGGCCCGGCAGCGTTCTCGACGTCTGGCTCCTCGACGAGGGTGACGACGAGCAGGCGAAGGCCCTGTGCGCGGAGCTCGGAGTCCGGCACTTCACCCGGCGCGGCGTTTCGCAGTGGAACCAGGCACACGGCCCCCACAAGGCCCTGACCAAGCACGGCAACTACAACGCCTGGATCGCCAGGCACGGCGACGAGTACGACTTCTTCGCCTCCGTCGACACCGACCACGTTCCGCGCCCCAACTTCCTCGAAAGGATGATGGGGTACTTCCGGGACCCCGATGTCGCCTTCGTGGTCGGGCCCCAGGTGTACGGGAACTATGCCGACCATCCCGTCACCAAGGCCGCCGAGTCGCAGCAGTTCCTCTTCCACGCGCTGATCCAGCGAGCCGGGAACCGGTATCGCTCACCCATGTTCGTCGGTACGAACAACGTGGTGCGGATCGCCGCCGTGAAGCAGATTGGCGGGCTGTACGACTCCATCACGGAGGACATGGCGACCGGGTTCGAGATACACCAGCGGCGCAATCCCCTCACCGGCAATTACTGGCGGTCCGTGTACACACCGGACGTACTGGCCGTCGGGGAGGGTCCCGCCTCCTGGACCGACTTCTTCACGCAGCAGATGCGCTGGTCGCGGGGGACCTACGAGACGCTGCTCAAGCAGTACCGCAAAGCGCTGTTCCGGATGCCTTGGGGGCGTCTGTTCTCGTACACCCTGATGCTCGTCTACTACCCGATGACGGCGGTCAACTGGCTGCTGGGCATCCTCAGTTGTGTCCTCTTCCTCTGGTTCGGGGCCTCGGGGACGCAGGTCGCCTCCTCGGTGTGGCTGATGCTCTACAGCGATGCCGCCGCCCTGCAGATCGGGCTGTATCTGTGGAACCGGCGGCACAACATCTCGCCCCACGAGCCGGAGGGGTCCGGCGGGCTCGCGGGCATGGCGATGTCGGCCCTGGCCGCGCCGATCTACCTCAAGTCCTTCGGTGAGGCCCTCCTCCGCCGGCCCAGCAGGTTCGTCGTGACCCCCAAGGGCGCGGACGCCAGTGCCGACCGTCTGCTCACCTTCCGTATCCATCTCTTCTGGGCGGTCCTGCTCGCGGCCTCCCTGACCGCCTCGGTCGTTCTGGACCACACCCATGCGGCCATGCGCACCTGGGCGGTCCTGGCCATGGTCATCGCCCTCGCACCGGTCGCGGTGTGGTGCTCCACGCTCCTCAGGGAGCGGCGGGAGCGGCAGGCACCGCACCGGACCACTCGTGCCGTCGACGGCACGGAGCCCGCACTCGCCACCAGCGGCGCGGGCTCCCCGGTCTCCGGAACCACGACAGGAGGCAGCTAGCGCCATGGCCCGGAACGCTGAGAACAAGTACCGCGGGAGCCGCGGGAACAGGACGACCAGGAGGGCCGTCCTCGGAGTCGGGGGCGTGATGGTCCTGGCCGGTCTCAACGCCCCCGCAGCGGTCGAGTTCGCGGGTGAGGAGTACCACGAGTACAAGATCGCCCAGCCCGAGTACCAGGCCGAGTACGGCTCCTGGCAGCGGGTCGACATCCCCGCGAAGTACCGCACCAACGCCATCCACGCGGCGCTCCTGCACACCGGCAAGGTGCTGATCGTCGCCGGTTCGGGCAATGAGCAGAAGAAATTCAACGCCGGGTCCTTCGACACCGTCCTGTGGGACCCGAAGGCGAACACCTTCAAGAAGATCCCCACCCCCGCCGACTTCTTCTGCTCCGGCCACACCCAGCTCCCGGACGGGCGGCTCCTGGTGGCCGGCGGCACCGCCCGCTACGAACTCCTCGACGGCGAGGTCAAACGGGCCGGCGGCGGTATGCGGGTCAAGAACGAGAACCCCCTCAAGTCGGTCTTCCTGAAGAAGGGCACCCGCTTCCGCTCGCCCGCCGGCGTCGAGTACGTCAGCCGCTTCGACGTCACCGTCCCGAGGGCCAAGCCCGCAGCCGGTGCGGTCGGGGCCGGCGCGGTGCGGCCCGGGCAGGCCCCGGCCCCCGCCCCGGTGGTGGCGGGGGAGGCCCGGGTCTTCGTCGAGGCGGTGGAGGCCGGTCCGCTGTCCGTCACCGAGAAGCAGGCGCAGTACGACATCGTGGGGCTGACCGGCAAGGACGCGGCCAACACCTATGGGCTGAGCGAGAAGATCACCCTCGACAAGCAGGACTTCCAGGGCATCCGTGCCGCCTACGAGTTCGATCCCGTGGCGGAGCGGTATGTGCCGGTCGCCCCCATGCAGAAGGCCCGCTGGTATCCGACGCTCGTCGGACTCGACGACGGGCGGGTGCTCGCCGTCTCCGGACTGGACGACGTCGGCATGATCGACCCCGGGGACAACGAGATCTACGACCCGAGGACCAAGAAGTGGTCGCCCGGCCCCAAGCGGTACTTCCCGACGTACCCCGCGCTCTTCCTGACCAAGGGCGGCAAGCTCTTCTACACGTCCTCCAACGCCGGTTACGGGCCCGCCGACCAGGGGCGGGAGCCGGGGCTGTGGGACCTGAAGACCAACACCTTCCGGAGGGTTTTGGGGCTGCGCGACCCCGACGAGACGGAGACCTCCTCCTCCCTGCTGCTGCCGCCCGCGCAGGACCAGAAGGTGATGATCCTGGGCGGCGGAGGCGTCGGCGAGTCCAGGAGGTCCACCCCGCGCACGGCCGTCGTCGATCTGAAGCAGGACAACCCGGTGTTCAAGGACGGGCCCGACCTCCCCCAGGGTACGCGGTACCTGAACAGCGTGATCATGCCGGACGACTCGGTGTTCACCACCAACGGCTCCGAGGACTACCGCGGCCGCAGCGCCAGCAACATCTTCAAGGCGCAGTTCTACGACCCGAAGAGCAACGCCTTCCGCGAGGCGGCCGCGCCCACCGTCGGCCGCAACTACCACTCCGAGGCGCTGCTGCTGCCCGACGGGCGGGTCGCCACCTTCGGCTCCGACCCGCTCTTCGACGACCAGCAGAACACCAAGCTGGGCCACTTCGAACAGCGCATGGAGGTCTTCACCCCACCCGCGCTGCACCGGGGCGGCAAGAACCGCCCGGTGCTGGAGGGCGGCCCTCGGGAGCTCGGCAAGGACCGCCGCGCGACCTACCGCACCGACCACCCCGAACGGGTGACGAAGGCCAGGCTCATGCGGCCCAGCGCGGTCACCCACACCACCGACGTCGAGCAGCGCTCCATCGCGCTCGGCCTGACCAAGGACGCGCACTCGGTGACGGTCGACGTACCGGACGACCCGGCCCTGGTGCCGCCTGGCTGGTACATGCTGTTCGTGACGGACGCGCAGGGCACGCCGTCCGAGGCCAGATGGATCCACGTGAAATGACCCGGCCGGCCCGTCCGACCCGTTCCTCGGCCGTCGGCTATGGCCTGGAGTTGCGCGCGAGCTCCAGGGCGTACTCCGGCCACCAGGTGCCCGCGGCCGGCCCGCTCCCGCACGTCCCGTCGGACTCCCCGGGCCGCTTGATCCACAGGTAGGCGTCGAGGGTGGGGTCGCCGGTGTCGGTCGTCGGGCGGGTGCCCAGCGCACGGCCCGGCGGGTTGCACCAGGCGCCGGGCAGCGGGCCGTTTCCGTTGCGGCTGGTGTCGACGACGAAGTGCTTGCCGCCGAGGTCGGCGGAGAGCTCCAGGCCGTACGCCTTGGTCAGCTCGTCCGTCTGGAAGTTGGAGACGTTGAGGGCGAACCCGTCGGCCTTCTCGATGCCGGCCTGCTTCAGCGGGTCGACCAGCTTCCACGGATCGCGGATCCAGGCCGGGTTGCCCGCGTCCAGATACACCTTGGTGTTCGGCTGCTGCTTGAGGCGGACGACCGCCTCGTTCAGCAGCTGCACGCGCTCGTCGTGGTACCCGGCTGGTGTGCACCCGTCCACGATGTGGGCGACCGCGTCCGGTTCCAGGACGACCAGGGCCTTGCCGTCCCCGAGCGCGTCCGCGAACTTGCCGATCCAGTCCCGGTAGGCGTCCGCGTCGGCGGCGCCGCCCGCGGAGTGCTGGCCGCAGTCGCGGTGCGGGATGTCGTACGCCACGAAGAGCGCCGTGCGGTTCTCCTCGGCCGCGGACTCGACGGCCGCCCTCACCTTGGGGCCCGGGTCGATCTCGCCGGCCGGCCACAGCGCCTCCGGTTCGTCCGCGATCCGCTTGAGCAGGTGCGCGTCCTGGGCGCGGCCCGCCCGCCGCCACTCCTTGATCTGCTTGGCGGCCGGGCTTTCCGGGTCGACCCAGAAGTCGAGGGCGCCTGCGCGGGCCGCCTTCTTCGAGGCTCTGCCCGCCGCGGCGGCCGTGTCGATGTCGGACGCGGACGAGCAGCCCGCCGCAAGCCCGAGGACCGCGACAGCCGTGAGGATGTGGATCAGCCGGGACATGCTGCTCCCTGGAGCGAAGGTGACATTTACTGATGATTCGTCAGTAATCGTTGCACAAGGGATTTCAGGCTGCAGGGTTAGACATGGCAGCCGTGCCCCGCAAACGCGGGGGACCGATGGGCGAGACGGGGCTGACCAGCATGTGACCGGCCGGTAAGGTCGGTTCCGTGCCGAAGCCGCTCAGTCTTCCTTTCGACCCGATCGCCCGCGCCGACGAGCTCTGGAAGCAGCGCTGGGGAAGCGTGCCGTCCATGGCCGCCATCACCTCGATCATGCGTGCGCACCAGATCCTGCTCGCCGAGGTCGACGCGGTGGTCAAGCCGTACGGACTGACGTTCGCACGCTACGAGGCGCTGGTGCTGCTCACCTTCTCCAAGGAGGGCGAGCTGACGATGTCGAAGATCGGCGAGCGGCTCATGGTGCACCCCACCTCGGTGACGAACACCGTCGACCGCCTGGTGAAGTCGGGCCTGGTGGCCAAGCGCCCCAACCCCAACGACGGACGCGGCACCCTCGCCTCGATCACGGACAAGGGCCGCGAGGTCGTCGAGGCGGCCACCCGCGACCTGATGGCGATGGACTTCGGCCTCGGTGCGTACGACGCCGAGGAGTGCGCGGAGATCTTCGCGATGCTGCGCCCGTTGCGGGTGGCGGCGAACGACTTCGCCGAGGACTGACCCGGCCCAAGATCTCCCGGAACGGGCGGTTACGCTCGACGCCATGAAGAAGAGCGTGCTGACCCGCTACCGCGTCATGGCCTACGTCACCGGTGTCCTGCTGGTCCTGCTGTGCCTGAGCATGATCGCCAAGTACGGCCTGGACGTCAGCGGTGCCGCGGACTTCACCCGCGTCGTCGCCATCGCGCACGGCTGGCTCTACGTGGTCTACCTGATCTTCGCCTTCGACCTGGGCTCCAAGGCGAAGTGGCCGGTCGGCAAGCAGCTGTGGGTGCTGCTCGCCGGGACGATCCCGACGGCCGCCTTCTTCGTCGAGCGGAAGATCAGCCACGAGCTGGAGGCGAGGCTCACGGAGGGCTCGCCCGCGGTCGCCAAGGTCTGACAATCACCGATGTGACGGCTGCCGAGCCGCCGTCGGCCGCGCCCTTGTCGGTCACGGTCCGTGATGGCCCCAGGTCGTTCGCCGTGCCCGCGACCGGGGCGCGGCACGCGGTGCCGACTCCGGACGGCCGCCCGCCGACTGCCCTCGACATTTACTAGGACGTCCAAGTAAATTCGAGGGTATGGACGCTGACGCCATCGAGGAGGGCCGCCGTCGCTGGCAGGCCCGGTACGACGCTTCGCGCAAGCGTGAGGCCGACTTCACCACGCTCTCCGGGGACCCCGTGGAGCCGGTGTACGGGCCCCGGCCCGGGGACACGTACGACGGCTTCGAGCGGATCGGCTGGCCCGGGGAGTACCCCTTCACGCGCGGGCTGTACCCGACCGGCTATCGAGGGCGTACGTGGACCATCCGGCAGTTCGCCGGGTTCGGGAACGCCGAGCAGACCAACGAGCGCTACAAGATGATCCTCGCCAACGGCGGGGGCGGTCTGTCCGTCGCCTTCGACATGCCGACCCTCATGGGGCGCGACTCCGACGATCCGCGCTCGCTCGGCGAGGTCGGGCACTGCGGGGTCGCCATCGACTCCGCCGCCGACATGGAGGTCCTGTTCAAGGACATCCCGCTGGGCGACGTGACGACGTCCATGACCATCAGCGGGCCGGCCGTTCCCGTCTTCTGCATGTATCTCGTCGCCGCCGAACGGCAGGGTGTCGATCCCTCGGTGCTCAACGGCACGCTCCAGACGGACATCTTCAAGGAGTACATCGCCCAGAAGGAGTGGCTGTTCCAGCCGGAGCCCCATCTGCGGCTGATCGGCGACCTGATGGAGTACTGCGCGGCCGGGATCCCCGCGTACAAGCCGCTCTCCGTCTCCGGCTACCACATCCGCGAGGCCGGGGCGACGGCCGCGCAGGAGCTGGCGTACACGCTGGCCGACGGGTTCGGGTACGTGGAGCTGGGACTCTCCCGCGGGCTGGACGTGGACGTGTTCGCGCCCGGACTGTCCTTCTTCTTCGACGCGCACGTCGACTTCTTCGAGGAGATCGCCAAGTTCCGTGCGGCGCGGCGCATCTGGGCGCGCTGGATGCGGGACGTGTACGGGGCGAAGTCCGAGAAGGCGCAGTGGCTGCGCTTCCACACGCAGACCGCCGGTGTCTCCCTGACCGCCCAGCAGCCGTACAACAACGTCGTGCGTACGGCGGTGGAGGCGCTCGCGGCGGTGCTCGGCGGGACCAACTCGCTGCACACCAACGCCCTGGACGAGACCCTCGCGCTGCCGAGCGAGCAGGCGGCGGAGATCGCGCTGCGCACCCAGCAGGTGCTGATGGAGGAGACCGGGGTCGCCAACGTGGCCGATCCGCTGGGCGGTTCGTGGTTCGTCGAGCAGCTGACGGACCGGATCGAGGCGGACGCGGAGAAGATCTTCGAGCAGATCAAGGAGCGGGGGCTGCGGGCGCACCCCGACGGCCGGCACCCCATCGGCCCGGTCACCTCCGGGATTCTGCGCGGGATCGAGGACGGCTGGTTCACGGGCGAGATCGCCGAGTCGGCGTTCCGGTACCAGCAGGCGCTGGAGAAGGGCGACAAGCGGGTCGTCGGCGTGAACGTCCACCACGGCTCCGTCACCGGGGATCTGGAGATCCTGCGGGTCAGCCATGAGGTGGAGCGGGAGCAGGTGCGGGTGCTGGGCGGCCGCAGGGCCGCGCGGGACGAGGCCGGGGTGCGGGCCGCGCTGGACGCCATGCTCGCCGCGGCCCGCTCGGGCACCAACATGATCGAGCCGATGCTGGACGCCGTACGCGCCGAGGCGACCCTGGGCGAGATCTGCGGGGTGCTGCGGGACGAGTGGGGGGTGTACACCGAGCCGGCGGGGTTCTGAGAGCCGGCACCGCGGACGCGTTTATGAAAATGTGACCTGCCTCCTTTTCCACGATCGTTCCCGTGCATAGCATCGGCCCGTCGACACTGCCGATCCTCAGGGGAACTGACGGTGCGTAGGCTTTTCAGACCCAGGGCGGTACGGGCCGCCATCGCCTTCGCAGCGGCCCTGCTGCCGTGCGCAGCGCTCGCGCCGGTCGCTGCCGCCCATGGCGGTCCGCCTCCGGTGAACCCGCTCGCCGCGCGGCTCGACGCCTACTGGAGCGCCGCTCGGCTCACGGCCGCA
The DNA here is from genome assembly GCF_040298885.1 of Streptomyces sp. NPDC001137. Classification (NCBI taxonomy): domain Bacteria; kingdom Bacillati; phylum Actinomycetota; class Actinomycetes; order Kitasatosporales; family Streptomycetaceae; genus Streptomyces; species Streptomyces sp. NPDC001137. Next base: position 33,231 of record NZ_JBEPBA010000013.1, on the reverse strand, counting down.
CGGCCCGTCGACACCGGCCTGGACGCGGACTCCGCACCCTCCAGCCTGGAGACGGACTCGGTCTCCAGCACCGCCTCCTCGGCGGTGGACGGCCCCCGGCCCGGCGAGTACATCCCGCCGAGCCACAGCTTCGACGGCATGTCCCAGGCCGGAACCTTCTTCTGGACCGACGTCAGCGGCACCGGCCGCACCTGCAGCGGCTCCGTGGTGCGCAGCCCCGGGCACAACCTGGTGCTGAGCGCCGGGCACTGTCTGCGTGGCTACTCCGGCAGCTCCCCGCGCCGCAACCTGGCCTTCGTGCCGCGCTACCACGACGGCCAGAAGCCGTACGGAGTCTTCCCGGTCCGCCCGAACGGCGTCTACGTCCCGCAGAAGTACTACGACCTGGGGGAGCACGCGGGCGCCGAGTACGACTACGGCTTCGCCGTCACCGAGCCCAACCAGGACGGGACGCGGCTGGAGGACGTGACCGGCGGGGTGCAGCTGCTCACCGGTACCGGGTACCACCACGCCGCCGTGCGGATGATCGGCTACCCGGGCGGCGCCGAGAAGCCGCTGGAGTGCTGGAGCCGCACCACCCGCTGGGACAGCGACGACCCCGCCGAGCCTGGCAGTTACCCGCGCATCGCCTGTGACGCGTTCGTGGACGGCACCAGCGGCGGACCCATGCTGGTGCCGTGGCCGGGCGGCTGGGCGGTGATCGGGGTCATCGGCGGCTACCACACCGGTGGTTACACCCCCCAGATCTCCTACAGCGCCTACTTCGGCAAGAACGTCCGGGCCCTGTACGGCGACGCGGTCGCCGGCGCCCCGCCGGCGGGCCCGAAGTCGTAGCGGCGCACGCCGCTACGGCTGCGGGGGTTCCGCTCCGAGGCCGGCCAGGAGCAGGGCCGTGAAGTCGCGTACCCAGCCCTCGTCGGCGGCGCAGCCGCTCACCAGCGTGCGGTGGACCACGGCGCCCGCGACCACGTCGAAGATGAGGTCGACCGTGCGGACGGCATCTTCGGGGCCGGTCTCGGGGGGCAGTTCGCCGCGGGCCTGGGCGCGGGCGCGGCCCTCCAGGACCAGTCTCTTCTGACGTTCCACGATCGAGGAGCGGATGCGCTCCCGCAGGGCGTCGTCGCGGGTCGACTCCGCCACGACCGCCATCAGGCCGCTCGCGGCCTCCGGGCGGGCCAGGATCGCCGCGAACTGCAGGACCACGCCCTCGATGTCGGCGGCCAGGCTGCCGCGGTCGGGCAGGACCAGTTCGTCGAAGAGTTCGGCCACCGCGTCGACGACGAGCTCGTTCTTGCCGGACCAGCGGCGGTAGAGCGTGGTCTTTGCAACCCCTGCCCGCAACGCGACGTCTCCCAGGGTGAGCTTCGACCAGCCCAGCTCGACCAGGGCCTCCCGGGTCGCCGCGAGGATCGCGGTGTCCGCCTCGGCGCTGCGCGGGCGTCCCGAGGCGCGGGTGGCGGGAGTGCGGCTCTGCATCCCACGACCATAACCGGCGGTTCCTGTGAGGCCGTGAGGGAGATCACCGAGGGGTGGTGTCGGAGAGGCACTCGGTGCCATTACGCTACGACTCGTAGCGAAAGCTCGTGAGCGACTCCACGGGCGACAACCACTGGCGCAGGGTGGGGACCCGGCGCCGAACAGAACGCAACAGGACCGGCTTTCTCAACGCTTTTCTCTGATACGCGGGAACGGGGGAGGATAGACGCATGCAGCCACGGAACATGTCCATGAGCGGAGTCGTCGACCTCGCCGCGGTGAAGGCGGCCCAGGAGGCCAAGGCGAAGGCGGAGCAGGCGCGTGCCGAAGCGGCCCGGCAGGGCGGCGGCCCTGGAGCCGTCTCCCCGGCCGATCTCGTCATCGACGTCGACGAGGCCGGGTTCGAGCGCGAGGTCCTGCAGCGGTCCACCGAGGTGCCCGTCGTCATCGACTTCTGGGCCGAGTGGTGCGAGCCCTGCAAGCAGCTGAGCCCCGTCCTCGAGCGGCTCGCCGTCGAGTACAACGGGCGCTTCCTCCTCGCGAGGATCGACGTCGACGCCAACCAGATGCTGATGCAGCAGTTCGGGGTCCAGGGGATCCCCGCCGTCTTCGCCGTGGTGGCGGGGCAGGCGCTGCCGCTCTTCCAGGGAGCCGCCGGCGAACAGCAGATCCGCCAGACCCTGGACCAGCTCGTGCAGGTGGCCGAGCAGCGCTTCGGCCTGACCGGACTGACGGTCGACCCCGACGCCGAGCCGGGCGGCGGCGGGGCCGCGGCCGAGGCGGCGCCGGCCGGACCCTACGACGCGCTGCTCGAAGCGGCCGTACGGGCCCTGGACTCGGGGGACTTCGGCGGTGCGGTGCAGGCGTACAAGAACGTGCTGAGCGAGGACCCCGGTCACCCGGAGGCCAAACTGGGCCTCGCGCAGGCCGAGTTGCTGCAGCGCGTCGGCGCCCTCGACCCGCAGCAGGTGCGCAAGGACGCCGCCGAGAAGCCGGCCGACGTACAGGCGCAGATCGCCGCGGCCGATCTGGATCTGGTCGGCGGTCATGTGGAGGACGCCTTCGGGCGGCTCATCGACGCCGTCCGGCGCACTGCGGGTGACGACCGCGACACGGTACGTCTGCGACTGCTGGAGCTCTTTGAGGTCGTTGGGGCGGATGATCCGAGGGTGGCGGCCGCTCGCAGGGCGCTCGCCCGCGCCCTGTTCTGAGCAGGGCAGCGGCCCGGTTCTGACCAGTCGCTAAACGCCAGGGCATGTGATGCCCGAGTGAAAGATTTGCCGAAGGAACGTCAGTGCGGCCGCGCTTTACCAAATCTTGGTAAACGCGGCCGCTGTTACTGGGAGTAAGTTCCGGCCGTTGATCTGTCGGTTTCTGTCCAACGATCAATAGTTTTGTCCGGGCCCCTGGCTGCACCCTCCGTCGCCACCCGAGACCTGTGGGTCGTCCTTCGGTTATCCCGCCGTTACTACCCAGTAACGAAGCCCCTTGTGCGGGCGGCGAGAATGCACCACGATCGGCCACGCTCGGTCCTTTCCCGTACCCCGACAGCCGGTTGGGTCGCGGGAGTTCCTGGGTCCCCACCGAGCAGAGCCTGTGCCGCTGGCGCCGGCTCTTGGGCAGGGGGGTCTTCGCCGCTCGGCGAAGCCTGTCCAGCAAGGTTGTGCGTGATGTGTGTCAGGCGCGACCAGTGGTTGTCGCTCGGGGGTGATCGCCGGTGATCGGTGCGCGGTTTGCGCCTCCGAGTGCGGGCGCTCTCCTTCCCGAGGACGTAGCACTTCTCCCATCCCTGCCCGGCTGAGCCGCCGACAGGCAGCAGTCAGGGCCAGGAGATGTACGTCCGAGAAGGAGGAAATATGGAGTCCCAGGTGCGTGGCGGGACCAGATGGAAGCGGTTCGCTGTGGTCATGGTGCCCAGCGTCGCCGCTACGGCCGCGATAGGTGTCGCCCTCGCGCAGGGCGCTCTCGCCGCGTCGTTCAGCGTGTCCGGCCAGCAGTTCAAGGTGTCGGCCGACCAGCTCGAAGGTGACGGCTTCTCGCAGTACGGGGCCATTGACTCGGGGTACACCCTCGATGGCAAGAAGACCGCCCACCCGGTGGCGGTCTCGGCGTTCAAGTCCGCGACCATCAAGGGCCTGTGCCAGTCGGTGGTCACCCCGAACATCCCGTTGCTGGGCAGCGTCAGCCTGATCCTGCACGCGGGTGGCGGCGACAAGCCGGTCGAGGCCGACAACCTGTACATCGACCTCGATGACCTGAGCGCCGACGCGACGTTCTCGAACATCGACATCGGTGTGGCCGCCGGGAACGCCAGCAAGGGCCCCGGCATCAAGAGCGGTGACACCGCGAACCCGTACGGATTCGCACAGCAGGCCGAGCACGCCTCGCTGAGCGGTGTGAAGCAGACGGCGTGGGCGACCACCGCCGGAACCTTCAAGCTCAGCGGGCTGAAGATGTCCGTCTCGACGGGCACCCACGAGTGCTACTAGGCACTTGGTGACGGGCGGGGGAGCCGATGGCGCCCCCGCCCGTCCACCTTCCACCACATTCTTCACACGTAGTGCAACTCACCACCACAGCACCATCACCACAGCAAAGCCGCACCAGGGAGCTGTTTTCCATGAGCGCCGAGACTCCTGCCGTACCCGCCGGCCAGTTCAGTCGCCGGAGGGTGCAGTTCCGCGCCTGGCGGGGCACGCGGCCGTTCTGGGCCGGCCTGTTCGTCATGCTTGCCGGACTCCCCATCGCCTACTTCCCGTACGCCCACCTGCAGGTGGGGCATCTGACGCTGGCGATGGCCACCACCGCCGGTGCCGGGTCCCTGATCATCGGCGTGCTGCTGATCGTGCTGGGCTTCAGCCTCTGGTTCCAGAAGCACGTGCGCACCTTCGCGGGCATCGCGGCGATCCTGCTGGGGCTGGTGTCCATCCCCGTGTCCAACCTCGGCGGCTTCCTGATCGGCTTCCTGCTCGCCCTGGTCGGCGGGGCGATGGCCGTGGCCTGGTCGCCGGGCGAGCCGCCGGCCGAGGCGGCGCAGGAGGACGTGCCGGGAGCGGGCGGTGCCCCGCAGGCGCACGACCCGGACACCACGATCCTCAAGCCCGTGGTGGGTGAGCCGAACGATCTGTCAGGAACGAGCCCGGCGAACGGGGCGAACGGGAGGCACAGTGCCGGCTGACGAGGTGACCCACGGGACTGATGTGGACGAGTCCCGTGTGAGAACCGGGCCGCGCCATGCGGCACCCAAGAAGCCGCTGTTCACCAGGTTCCACATGCCGGCCGGCAAGGCGATAGCCACGGTGGCGATGCCGACCGCGGTCCTCATGGGAATGGGGTTCACGTCGTCGCTCGCGCTCGCCGACAGCGGAGGCGGCTCCGCGACGACCAACAGCCAGAAGGCCGACGAGTACAAGGACTGCGTCACGGCGCTCGACGGCTCCACGGCATCGCCGTCGCCGTCCGCCTCGGCGAGCTCCGGTGACACGGCCGACAAGGCGACGCCCTCGCCCTCGTCCTCCACCGGCACGTCCAAGGACTCCTCGGACACGACGTCGGGCAAGACCGGTTCGTCGGATTCAGGTTCCGACGACAAGGCGACGCCCACGCCCTCCGCCTCGGAGAGTTCGGGCAAGGACACCTCGGGCGGCGACACCGCCACGCCGAGCCCCTCGGCGTCCGCGAGCAGCGGCGGCGGTCTGCTCGGCGACCTGGGCGATGCGATCACCGGCATCTTCACGGGCGGCAGTTCCACGTCGAGCGCGAGCCCGACGCCCACGCCGTCCGCCTCGGCGAGCACCAGCAAGGACTCCGCGTCCTCGGGGTCTTCGGGTACGAGCGCCTCGGACACCGTCAAGGAGACGACCAAGAAGGCCACCGACACGGTGGGCAAGACCGTGAAGGACACGACCGACACGGCGACCAAGGCGGCTGAGGAGGCCACCAAGGCGGCCCAGAAGGCGGCCGATTCGGCCACCTCCGCCAGCCCCTCGCCGAGCTCGTCCGCGGACGCGGCGAACTGCGACGCCGCCACGGACGACACCGGCGGCGTCGACAACAAGGTGCCGGTGGCGGACGCCCCCTGGTACCTGAGCGCCAGCTCGCTGACCCTGAACAAGGCCGACTATCAGGGCATCGTGAAGGTGAGGACGGCCAACGGCACCGTCAAGAAGGTGCTGAAGTACGTCATCTCCGGCGGCACCGACATCGGCGACCTGCACCAGACGGTCAAGGACACCGACATCAACAAGACCTACCATGTGCAGGCCGCGAAGGGTTCGCATTCCACGATCACCGGCGGCACGACGACGATGTACACGGAGTCCATCTCCGGCAACCTGTTCGGTCTGATCCCGCTCACGTTCACCCCGGACAGCCCGCCGCCGCTGAACATCCCGTACATCTACTTCACCAACGTGAAGGTCGTCCAGGCCGCCCAGTTCGGCGGCACCCTGCACGTGCCGGGCATGCACGTCTACACGACCGACGGAACCGGCTGACCGCCGTCACAGACCCGTCCGGGAGCCGCAGAAAGACTGAGGGCGCCCCCTGTTCGCAGGGGGCGCCCTCAGTGCCGTACAAGAGCCTTGGCGGCTGGGTCAGTTGGCGCCGCCGGCGATGTGGTGGACGCGGAGCATGTTGGTGGTGCCGGGGACGCCGGGGGGCGAGCCGGCGGTGATGATGACGATCTCGCCCGGGTTGAAGCGGTTGATCTTGGCGAGCTCCTGGTCGACCATGTCGACCATCTCGTCCGTGGTGTTCACGAACGGGACCACGTGGGACTCCACGCCCCAGCTGAGGGTGAGCTGGTTGCGGGTGTTCTCGTCGGTGGTGAAGGCGATGATCGGCTGCTGGGCGCGGTAGCGCGACAGCCGGCGGGCCGTGTCACCGGACTGCGTGAAGGCCACGAGGCCCCGGCCGCCGAGGAAGTCGGCGATCTCGCACGCGGCGCGCGCGACCGAACCACCCTGCGTACGCGGCTTCTTGCCCGGCACCAGCGGCTGCAGGCCCTTGGAGAGCAGCTCCTGCTCGGCCGCGGCGACGATCTTCGACATCGTCTTCACGGTCTCGACCGGGTAGGCGCCCACGCTGGACTCCGCGGACAGCATGACCGCGTCCGCGCCGTCCAGGATCGCGTTGGCCACGTCGGAGGCCTCGGCGCGCGTGGGGCGGGAGTTGGTGATCATCGACTCCATCATCTGGGTCGCCACGATCACCGGCTTGGCGTTGCGGCGGCACAGCTCGATGAGGCGCTTCTGCACCATCGGGACCTTCTCGAGCGGGTATTCGACGGCGAGGTCGCCGCGGGCGACCATCACGGCGTCGAACGCCATCACGACGGCCTCCATGTTGTCGACCGCCTGCGGCTTCTCCACCTTGGCGATGACGGGGACGCGACGGCCCTCCTCGTCCATCACCCGGTGGACGTCGTCCACGTCCTTGGCGTCGCGGACGAAGGACAGCGCGACCATGTCGGCGCCCATGCGGAGCGCGAAGCGGAGGTCCTCGACGTCCTTCTCGGACAGCGCCGGCACGTTGACGGCCGCGCCGGGCAGGTTGATGCCCTTGTGGTCGGAGACGACACCGCCCTCGATGACGATCGTCCTGACCCGGGGGCCCTCGACGTCCAGGACCTTCAGCTCGACGTTGCCGTCGTTGATCAGGATCTGGTCGCCGCGGTCGACGTCGCCGGGCAGGCCCTTGTAGGTCGTACCGCAGATGGACTTGTCGCCCGGGACGTCCTCGGTGGTGATGACGAACTCGTCACCGCGCTCGAGCTCGACCGGGCCTTCCGCGAAGGTCTCCAGTCGGATCTTCGGGCCCTGGAGGTCGGCGAGGACACCGATGGCACGGCCGGTCTCCTTGGACGCGGCCCGGACGCGGTCGTACCGGCCCTGGTGCTCGGCGTGGGTGCCGTGGCTGAAGTTGAACCTGGCCACGTTCATTCCGGCCTCGATCATCGAGACCAGCATTTCGTGGGAGTCGACCGCGGGGCCGAGAGTACAGACGATTTTCGAACGGCGCATGGGGCGATCCTATCGGTTTGTTTCGCCGCGGAATATTCCGTCTGGCGGAAGATACAAATGGGCGGGTCCGCGCTCAGGCGTGTTACTGCGGTGTATTCCTCGGGGTTCTTCAGCCGGTCATGCGGCGAGGCCGCATATCGTTACTGCCCGACCAGTGCATAGGTCTGTGTGGCGATCTCCAGTTCCTCGTCGGTCGGCACCACGGCGACCGCCACGCGCGCCTGCGCGGGCGAGATCAGCCGCGGTTCGTCACTGCGTACGGCGTTCAGCTCGCTGTCCACCGCCAGGCCCAGCTCCTGAAGGCCCGCAACGGCAGCCTCCCGTACCGGGCCCGCGTTCTCCCCGACTCCCGCTGTGAAGGCGACCGCGTCCACCCGGCCGAGTACGGCGTAATAGGCGCCGATGTACTTCTTCAGCCGGTGAATGTAGATGTCGAAGGCGAGTTGCGCCTCTTCGTCACCTTCGTCGATCCGGCGGCGGATCTCCCGCATGTCGTTGTCACCGCACAGCCCGATCAACCCGCTCTTCTTGTTGAGAAGAGTGTCGATCTCGTCCGTGGACATTCCGCCAACACGCATCAAATGGAAGATGACGGCCGGATCCATGTCGCCGGATCGCGTACCCATCACGAGCCCCTCCAAAGGCGTCAGCCCCATGGAGGTGTCCACGCACTTCCCGCCCCGTACGGCGGAGGCGGACGCCCCGTTGCCGAGGTGCAGCACGATGACGTTGACCTCCTCGGGCGCCTTCCCGAGCAGCTCGGCGGTGGCCCGGGACACATACGCGTGCGAGGTCCCGTGGAAGCCGTAGCGCCGGATCCGGTGCTCGTCGGCGGTCTTCACGTCGATCGCGTAGCGGGCGGCCGACTCCGGCATCGTGGTGTGGAAGGCGGTGTCGAAGACGGCGACCTGCGGCAGGTCGGGCCGCAGCGCCTGCGCGGTACGGATACCCGTCAGGTTGGCCGGGTTGTGCAGGGGGGCCACCGGTATCAGCCGCTCGATCTCGGCGAGCACGGCGTCGTCGATCACGGTCGGCTCGGTGAAGGACTGCCCGCCGTGCACGACCCGGTGCCCGATCGCGGCGAGCTCGGGGGAGTCCAGCCCGAGGCCGTCCTTCGCCAGCTCCTCCGCCACGGCCTTCAGGGCCGCCTCGTGGTCGGCGACGGTCCCGCTCCACTCACGGGTCTCGCCGCCCGTCCCGAGCGGCGTGTGCCTGAGCCGTGAGGTCTCCTCGCCGATCCGCTCGACGAGGCCCGCGGCGAGCCGGCTGCCGTTCCGCATGTCGAGCAGCTGGTACTTCACCGACGAGGAGCCGGAGTTGAGGACGAGGACACGGGACGGGCTCACTGGGCGGACGCCTTCTCGTTCGGGAGCTGGGCCTGTATGGCGGTGATGGCGACGGTGTTGACGATGTCCGAGACGAGAGCGCCCCGGGACAGGTCGTTGACGGGCTTGCGCAGACCCTGGAGCACCGGCCCGACGGCGATCGCGCCGGCCGAACGCTGCACGGCCTTGTAGGTGTTGTTGCCTGTGTTGAGGTCGGGGAAGATCAGAACCGTTGCCTGCCCGGCGACCTCGGAGTCCGGCAACTTGGTCGCCGCGACCGTCGGCTCCACGGCGGCGTCGTACTGGATCGGCCCCTCGATCTTCAGGTCGGGGCGCCTCTCCCGGACCAGTTCGGTCGCCTCGCGCACCTTGTCGACGTCGGCGCCCGAGCCGGACGTACCCGTCGAGTACGACAGCATCGCGATCCGCGGCTCCACACCGAACTGCTCGGCGGTGGCGGCCGACTGGATGGCGATGTCGGCGAGCTGCTGGGCGTCCGGGTCGGGGTTCACGGCGCAGTCGCCGTAGACGAGGACCTTGTCGGCGAGGCACATGAAGAAGACGGACGAGACGATGTCGGCGTCCGGCTTGGTCTTGATGATCTCGAAGGCGGGGCGGATGGTCGCGGCCGTGGAGTGCACCGAGCCCGACACCATGCCGTCCGCGAGGCCCTCCTGGACCATCAGCGTGCCGAAGTAGTTGACGTCCGAGACGACGTCGTACGCCAGCTCCACGGTGACGCCCTTGTGGGCGCGGAACTGCGCGTACTTCTCCGCGAAGGAGTCGCGCAGCTCGCTGGTGGCCGGGTCGATCAGTTGGCACTCGCCCAGGTCGATACCGAGGTCGGCGGCCTTCTTGCGGATCTGCTCCACCGGGCCGAGCAGGGTGAGGTCGCAGACCCCGCGGCGCAGCAGCACCTCGGCGGCGTGCAGGACGCGCTCCTCGGTGCCCTCCGGGAGGACGACCCGGCGCTTGTCGGAGCGGGCCTGTTCGAGCAGCTTGTGCTCGAACATCATCGGGGTGAGACGGTCGCTGCTGGGCGCGGAGACCCGCTTGTTGAGGTCGCCGGTGTCGACGTACCGCTCGAACAGGCCGAGCGCGGTCTCCGCCTTGCGAGGCGTCGCCGCGTTCAACTTCCCCTCCAGGGCGAAGAGTTCCGCGGCGGTCGGGAAGCTGTTGCCGGACACCGAGAGCACCGGGGTGCCCGGGGCGAGGCGGGCGGCGAGGGTGAGGATCTCGTCGCTCGGCACCTCGTTCAGGGTGAGCAGCACGCCGGCTATGGGCGGGGTGCCGGCGCTGTGGGCGGCCAGCGAGCCGACGACCAGGTCGGCGCGGTCGCCCGGGGTCACGACCAGACAGCCCGGGGTCAGGGCGGGCAGGAAGTTCGGCAGCATCGCACCGCCGAAGACGAAGTCCAGCGCGTCGCGCGCCAGCCCCGAGTCGTCGCCGAGGACGACCTTCGCGCCGAGCGCCTGGCCGATCTGGGAGACGGTGGGGGCGGCGAGGGCGGGGTCGTCCGGGACGACGTAGCACGGCACGGGCAGGCGGGAGCCCAGCTTCTGCGCGATCTCCTCCCGGTCCTCGCGCGCGACCCGGTTGGTCACCATGGCCAGGACGTCGCAGCCCAGGCTCTCGTACGCGCGGTAGGCGTTGCGCGTCTCCGCGAGCACGGACTCGGTGGTCTGCCCACGGCCGCCCACGACCGGGAGCACGGACGCGCCGAACTCGTTCGCCAGCCGCGCGTTGAGGGAGAGCTCGTCGGGGAGCTGGGTGTCGGCGAAGTCGGTGCCCAGGACGAGGACGACCTCGTAGTCGCGTGCGACCACGAGGAAGCGTTCCACGAGGGTGGACACCAGTTCGTCCGTCCCCCGCTCGGCCTGGAGGGCGGACGCCTCGTGGTAGTCCATGCCGTAGACCGTGGTCGGGTCCTGGGAGAGCCGGTAGCGGGCGCGGAGCAGCTCGAACAGGCGGTCGGGCTGGTGGTGGACGAGCGGCCGGAACACCCCGACCCGGTCGACCTGCCGGGTCAGGAGCTCCATGACCCCCAGTTCCACGACCTGACGGCCGTCGCCTCGGTCGATCCCGGTCACGTACACGCTGCGCGTCACGCGTGCTCGCCCCTTCCTTGCGCCGTTATAAAAATCGCCCACCGAGGTGAGCAGAACCCTCTTGACAATACCCCTGACGCTGGATAAGGCGCCCGTCAGGATCGGGGCCCGGGCCGACGTCCCGATAGGGCCAATCGGGTCATAGCTGACAGAACGGATATCGTCCTGTCGGGCATGAAACAATCGGACCGGCTCACCAGAAACCACCGGGCTGGCTCACCGGTAACGACAGCGAGCAGGAGACACAGCACGATGCGCATCGGAGTTCTCACCGCAGGCGGCGACTGCCCCGGCCTGAACGCCGTGATCCGGTCGGTCGTGCACCGAGCGGTCGCCCAGTACGGCGACGAGGTCATCGGCTTCGAGGACGGCTACGCCGGTCTGCTCGACGGCCGTTATCGCACCCTGGATCTCGATGACGTCGGCGGCATCCTGGCCCGCGGCGGCACCATCCTCGGCTCCTCCCGGCTGGAGCGGGACCGGCTGCGCGAGGCCTGTGAGAGCGCGGCCGACATCGCCCGTGACTTCGGCATCGACGCGCTGATCCCGATCGGCGGCGAGGGCACGCTGACCGCGGCCCGCATGCTCAGCGACGCGGGCCTGCCCGTGGTCGGCGTCCCGAAGACGATCGACAACGACATCTCCTCCACGGACCGCACCTTCGGTTTCGACACCGCGGTCGGGGTCGCCACGGAGGCGATGGACCGCCTGAAGACCACGGCCGAGTCGCACCAGCGCGTGATGGTCGTCGAGGTCATGGGCCGGCACGCGGGCTGGATCGCCCTCGAGTCCGGCATGGCGGCCGGCGCGCACGGCATCTGCCTGCCCGAGCGCCCCTTCGACCCGGCCGACCTCGTCAAGATGGTCGAGGAGCGCTTCTCCCGCGGCAAGAAGTTCGCGGTCGTCTGCGTGGCGGAGGGCGCCCACCCCGCCGAGGGCACCATGGACTACGGCAAGGGCGAGATCGACCAGTACGGCCACGAGCGCTTCCAGGGCATCGGTACGGCACTGGCGTACGAGCTGGAGCGGCGGCTCGGCAAGGAGGCCAAGCCGGTCATCCTCGGCCATGTGCAGCGCGGCGGCGTCCCCACCGCCTACGACCGCGTCCTCGCCACCCGCTTCGGCTGGCACGCGGTGGAGGCGGCGCACCGGGGCGAGTTCGGCCGGATGACGGCCCTGCGCGGCACGGACATCGTGATGGTGCCGCTCGCGGAGGCGGTGACCGAGCTGAAGACGGTCCCGAAGGACCGGATGGACGAGGCGGAGTCGGTCTTTTAGGCCTTCGGTCTTGTAGGTCTTCCTTCGGGGCTCCCGCCTTTTCGGCCTGGACGGCCTCGCCCTCAAACGCCGGGCGGGCCGAGTCGGACCGCTGCCCAGAAGTGGTCGACGATCCGGTCCAGGAACTCGCGGCCGGAGTCGCTCGACTCACTGGCCGCGTTCCCGTCGCCCCAGCTCAGCGAGGCCACCATCTGCCCCTGGTACTCCTGGTGCAGCGCCTGGAGGGCGTCCTCCAGGAGGTGCCGGTCCAGGGGTACGTTTTTGGCCACCGGGCGGACGTACGCCTGCCAGCGGGTGGTCACCGCGCTGCGCAACAGCTCGGCCAGCTTCGGCTCGCGTCCCGTGACGGTGACGAAGTCCGGGAGCGAGAGGTCGAGCACATCGGCCAGGGCGGCCGACTGGCGTTCGTTGCCGCGCCAGGCGTTGTGCTCCTCCATGTGCATATAGGCGAGGAACTCCAGGCCGACGGTGCGGGCGAGGTCCTCCGGGGCGAGGCCGCGGGCGATGCGGTGCTCGCGCAGGGTGCGCGGCGGACCGGTGATCTCACTGGGGGAACACCACAACACGCCTGCCAGAGCGGTGAGTTCGGGACTGGAAGGGGCGACGGAACCGCGCTCCCAGGCGAGGACGAGATCCGGGGAGACATACGGCAGCCCGTACGAGACACGCAGGCCGTAGGCGACATGTTCGGGGCCCATGTTGAGGGCCGTGCGGAGCCGGCGGGCGGCGGGGGCGTTGAAGGGCGGGGCGGGCTGGTTCGAGCGGGCTGGACGATGGCGCACGGCCCACAACGTAGGCGCGCTGTGACGCGATGACTACGGTCTGTTCGGCCAGGATCACGGATTGTAGGAACGTACGGATTCGGCCACCCGTGCGGATTGGACGGGGGTGGCCGAAGATCGTCTGTCGTGCCGGCGGGCGCCCTGGCGAGGATGACGCGAAGCCGCCCGGGCGGGCGGCCCTGAAAGCGGTGACTTTGTGAATGTCAAGCTCGAGGGGCATATTCGCGAGCGTCTGCCGGCGCCGAACTTCTGGCATCTCGCCACGGTGGGCGCGGACGGGATGCCGCACGTCTCGCCCATGTGGGCGGACATCGAAGACGAGTGCGCCATGGTCAATACGTCGATCGGCCGTGTGAAGATCGACAACCTGCGGCTCAATCCGAACGTCTCGCTCGCCCTCCACGAACCGCACGACCCGCCCCCGGATCTCGGCCCGGTCGTACGGGTTGCCGGCGTCGTGGGGGTGGAGCCGTTCCGGGCGGGTGTGCTGCCGGAGGCGTGAGCGGGGTTCCCGGACCGGCTCACCCCTTGACCGCGCCGCCCAGCGCGAACCCGCCGCCCAGCCGCCGGGCGATCAGCACGTACAGCAGGATCACCGGCGTCGAGTAGACGATCGAGAAGGCCGCCAGCTGCCCGTAGGCCACCATGCCCCGGTTGCCGAAGAACTCGTTGATGCTCACCGAGGCCGGCATCTGGTCGGGGGTCAGGAGCAGCATGAAGGGGACGAAGAAGTTCCCCCACATGACCACGAACGAGAACACCGTCACCACCGCCACCCCCGGCCCCATCAGCGGCAGCACGATCCGGACCAGTGACTGCATCGAGGACGCCCCGTCGGTCCACGCCGCCTCCTCCAGCTCCTTCGGGACGCCGTCCATGAAGTTCTTCATCAGCCAGATGGCGAAGGGGAGTTGGGAGGCGGCGAAGAAGAGGATCGTGCCCTGCACGGTGTCGATCAGGTTCACCTGAACGAACAGCGCGTACACCGGCACCATGATCGCCGTGATGGGCAGACTCGTCGCGAAGAGGATGGTCAGCAGGAACGGGCGGTTGAGCCGGGACCGGAAACGGGAGAGCGGGTACGCCGCCAGGGCCGCGCACACCACCGTCAGCAGCGTCGCGCCGCCGCACAGGACGAGGCTGTTGAGCAGCGGTGTGAAGGTGATGTCCGAGGTCAGGATGGCGTCGAAATGGGACCAGGTGAAACCGTCGGGGGCCTTCACCTTCAAGTTCGCATGCGGGTCGACCGACGACAGCAGCACCCAGGCGAGCGGGAGCGCGAAGGCGGCGGCCACCACCAGCAGACCGGCGTCGGCGGCCAGTCGGCGGCCGCGGCGGCGGGAGGCGAGTGTGCGGGCCATGGTGGGGGTCAGACCTCCGTCCGCAGCAGGCGCAGATAGACGAGGGAGAACAGCGAGCCGACCAGGAGCAGCAACAGGGCGACGGCGGTGCCGTAGCCGATCATGCTGTTCTGGAAGGCCTGCTCGTACATGAACAGGGGCAGGGTCTGGCTCTTGTTGCCCGGGCCGCCTCGCGTCATCACCCAGATCAGGCCGAAGACGGACAGGGTCTGGAGGGTGTTCAGCATCAGGTTGGTGCCGATGGAGCGCCGGATCATCGGCAACGTGATGTGCCACATACGGCGCCGGCCGCCCGCGCCGTCCACCTCGGCGGCCTCAGTGATCTCCTTCGGGATCTCGTTCAGTGCCGCCGAGTAGACCAGCATCGAGAAAGCCGTGCCCCGCCATACATTGGCGAACGACACGGCCAGGATCGGAAGGGTGAACAGCCAGTTCTGGGACGGGAGATGGAGCCGGTCCAGGATGGCGTTCAGGGTGCCCTCGCGGCGGAAGAAGGCGTAGAGGAGGAACCCGGCGACGACCTCCGGCAGGACCCACGCCGTGACCACGATGCCGCCGGTCAGGGTGCGGACGGGCTTCGACGCGCGCTGCATCAGCACCGCCAGCGCCAGCCCGAGGGTGTTCTGGCCGAGCAGCGACGACAGGACCGTGAACACCAGCGTCAGCCATACGGCGTTGAGGAACTCCTCGTCCTGGAAGGCCTTGCGGAAGTTCGCGAGGCCGACGAAGGACGCGTGGGCCTGGCCGGTGAGCTGGAGGTCGGTGAAGGCGATGTAGGCGCAGTAGGCGATCGGGCCGGCGAGGAACAGGAGCAGAAGGGTGACGGCGGGGGAGAGGGGAAGCAGGCGGGCGAGGGCGCGGGGGAGCGTCCGGCGGGGCCGGCGCTCGGACGGGGCGGGCGGGCGCGAGGGCGGCTCGGCGGCCTTCGCGCCTGCCGCATGCGGGGTCGCTGCGGTCATGTGTGGTCTCCGCCGCTCACTTCTTGACGACCTGGTTGTCCGTGGCGTCCTTGAGCGCGTCGTCGTACCCGCTCGCCGCCTTGTCGACGGACATGTCGCCCGTCGTCACGCCCTCCATGGCTTCCTGGATGGCGGTGGACACCTTCGGGTACGCCGGGTAGGCGGGCCGGTAGTGGGTGCTCGACACGAGGCCCGTGAAGAACTTGATACCGGGCTGGGCGCTTGTGTACGACGGATCGCGCGCCACGTCGTCGCGTACCGCGATACCGGAGTTGGTGATGTACCACTTCTCCGCGTTCGCCTTCGTCTGCATCGTCCTGATGAAGTCGAAGGCGAGGTCGGGGTTCCCGGCCTTGGAGGGGATCGCCCAGGTCCAGCCGCCCGACATGCTCACCTTGCCGGGGGCCTGGCCGTGCTGGGTCGGCATGTACGCCAGCCCCAACTCGCTGGACCACTGCGGCCATTCGTGGCCGCTGCCCTTCAGCCAGGCCTGCGGCAGCCACGAGCCGTCGAGGGCGATGCCCAGCTTGCCCTTCGGCAGCAGCTCGCCGGCCACGATGGTCTGGATGTTGGGGTCCAGGGCGTCGGAGACGTCCGGGCCGAGCTTCTCCCTGTAGACGGTCTCGACGAACCGGAGCGCGTCCTTGAAGCCCTGGCTCCCGGCGATCCACTTCTTGGCCGACCTGTCGTAGAGGGGGTCGGTGGTCCCGTCGCCGGTGCCGTAGAGGAGCATCTCGAAGGTCTGCATGGTGGCGGCCTCGCCGGCGGGTTTGCCGGTGTAGACGTTGAGCGGGGTGACGCCCGGGACCTTCTTCCTGATCGTGCGGGCCGCGGCGAGGACGTCGTCCCAGGTCTTCGGCTGCCAGTTCGCCGGCAGACCGGCCTTCTTGAAGATGCCCTTGTCGAACCAGAGCCCGCGGGTGTCGGTGCCGTCCGGGACGCCGTACGTCTTCCCGTCCTCGGCCTTGGCGGCGGTCCTCGCCGTGCCGATGAACTGCTTCCAGTCCGGCCACTTGTCGAGGTACGGGTCCAGCGGCCTCAAGTACCCGCTGGTGATGTCCGAGTTGATGAGGAAGGTGTCCTCGTAGACCAGGTCGGGGGCGGTCTTGGGGGAGCGGAGCATCTGCTGGAGCTTGGTGTAGTACTCCGAGTCCGGGGCCTTGATCGGGACGAGTTCGACCTTCTTGCCGGGGTACTTCTTCTCGAACTGCTTCGTGATGTCGGCGAGGAAGCCGTCCATCACCTTGATGGAGTTGTCCGTGGACTGCTTGAAGGAGACCCGGACGGTGTCCGGGTCGCTGCCGGAGCCGTTGCCGCAGGCTGTGAGGGTGGTCGCGGCGAGGGCGGTGGTGAGGAGGACGGGGAGGAGGGGGAAGGCGGCGGTGGGGCGCACGGGCGTGACCTCCTGCGGGCTCAACTTCGTTGTCGGCCGAGATGGTTGCCCGGTGAAGGTAGGAGGAGTGGTCTAGTCAGGTCAATGAGTGTGCGGCGACCTAACGTCCCCGATCCGCTTCCCCCTTCTCGTTCCGCACCCACCGGTACTGCAACTCCGGCCGCCCCACGGTCCCGTACTGCGGAGCCCGCGCCGCCCGTCCCGCGTCCACCAGATGCTCCAGATACCGCCGGGCGGTGATCCGGGAGATCCCCACCGCCTCCGCCAGCGCCGCCGCGGTCAGCCCCTCCCCGCAGTCCCGCAACGCCACGGTCACGCGCTCCAGGGTCGGCGCGCTCAGCCCCTTGGGCAGCGCGGCCGGCGAGGGCGCCCGCAGCGTGGCCAGCGCCCGGTCCACCTCGTCCTGCCCGCTCGCCTCGCCCACCGCCGCATGGAACTCGGCGTACCGCACCAGCCGGTCCCGCAGGGTCGCGAAGGTGAACGGCTTCAGCACGTACTGCACCACTCCCAGCGACACGCCCTCCCGCACCACGGTCAGATCCCGTGCCGACGTCACCGCGATCACGTCCGCATGGTGACCGGCCGCCCGCAGCGACCGGGCGAGCTGCAGCCCGTGCACATCCGGCAGATGCAGATCCAGCAGCAGCAGGTCCACGGGCGTACGCTCCAGCAGCCTCCGCGCCTCCGCGCCCGTGTGCGCCTTCCCGACGGCCACGAAGCCGGGAACCCGGCCGACGTACATGACGTGCGCGTCGGCGGCCACCGGATCGTCCTCCACGACCAGGACACGGATGGGCTGCTGGGTCGTCATGCGTCACCTCTCGTGGCGGCGCGCCCGGTCGCTCGGGTGGGGCGGGGGGTTGTGAGCGGGGGCAGCGGTGCTCCGGGGGCGGTGCCGCGTGCCTGCCTGTCCGCGGCAGGCCATGTGCGCTGGTCCCGTCGGCCGGCGGTGTCCGGTGCCGGGCCGGTGTGCGGGTCCGGAGCCGCGGGGGTGTCCGCGACGAGGACGCGGAGGGGCTGCTGGGTCGTCATGCGTCACCTCTCACCGTGGCGCGCCCGGGCGCCTCGGCCGGAGTGACGCCCGTACCCAGAGGCAGCCGTACCTCGAACACCGCGCCGCCCGCCCCATCCTCTGCGCCTTCCGTCACCGTCAACGTGCCCTTCTGCCGGGTGACCGCCTGCCGTACCAGGGCCAGCCCGAGGCCCCGGCCGCCCGGGCCGGCCGGCTTCGTCGAGAACCCCCGTTGGAATACCAGCTCGGCATGGGCGGGATCCACCCCCGTGCCGGAGTCCGCGACCCGCATCACCAGCTCCGTGCCGCCCTCCGCGTACGCCGTCACCGTCACCCGGGCGCCGATGCTGCCCTGCGCCGCGTCCACCGCGTTGTCGATCAGATTGCCGAGGATCGTCACCAGATCGCGGGCCGGGAGGCTCGGCGGGAGCAGGCCGTCGTCGAGGCGGCTGTCCTCCGACACCACCAGTTCCACGCCCCGCTCGTTGGCCTGGGCCGTCTTGCCGAGCAGCAGGGCCGCCAGCACCGGCTCGCTCACCGCCGCCACCACCTGGTCGGTCAGTGCCTGGGCCAGTTCCAGTTCGGCCGTCGCGAAGTCCACGGCCTCCTCGGCCCGCCCGAGCTCGATCAGCGACACCACCGTGTGCAGGCGGTTGGCCGCCTCGTGCGCCTGCGAGCGCAGGGCCTGGGTGAAACCCCGCTCGGAGTCCAACTCGCCCATCAGGGACTGGAGTTCGGTCACGTCGCGGAGGGTGACCACGGTGCCCCGCCGCTCGCCGCCCGACACCGGGGAGGTGTTGACGACGAGGACACGGTCCGCGGTCAGATGCACCTCGTCCACCCGGGGCTCCGAGGCCAGCAGCGCCCCGGTCAGCGGGCCGGGCAGCCCGAGGTCCGCCACCGACCTCCCGACCACCTCCCCCTCCGGGCCGACGCCCAGCAGCTCCCGGCCGCCGTCGTTGATCAGGGCCACCCTGTACTGCCCGTCCAGCATCAGCAGCCCCTCCCGCACCGCGTGCAGCGCCGCCTGGTGGTAGTCGTGCATCCGGCTGAGCTCGGTCGCGTTCATGCCGTGGGTGTGCCGGCGCAGCCGGGCGTTGACGACGTACGTACCGATGGCACCGAGGCCGAGCGCCCCGGCCGCGACGCCGATCAGGGCCGTCACCTGGTCCTGCACCCGCTGGCTGATCGCCTCCACCCGGATGCCGGCGCTCACCAGCCCGATGACCCGGTTGCCGTTCCACACCGGTGTGACCGCCCGCCAGGACGCGCCGAGCGTGCCGGTGTACGTCTCGGTGAAGGTGTCGCCGTGCTGGGCGGGACCGATGTGGCCGAGGAAGCGCTTGCCGATCTGCGTCCGGTCCGGATGGGTCCAGCGGATCCCCGAGGGGCTCATGATCGTGATGAAGTCCACCCCGGTGTCCTTCTGGACCCGCAGGGTGTACGGCTCCAGCCGCGCCGTCGGATTCGAGGTGCCGATCGCCTCCCGCACGGAGGGCGAGTCCGCGACCGAGCGGGCCACCGCCGTGGCCTGGCGGCGCGCGGCGTCCTCGGCCTGGCGCTGGTCGCTGACGTAGGTGAACAGCGCATACCCGGCGACGACGACCGCTATCAGGACGGCCTGCATGGCGAAGAGCTGGGCGGCCAGGCTGCGGGGGCGCGGCAGGGGGATGCGCATGTCGTCAGTGTGCCCCCACGGTTAAGCGTGAACTAAATGAACGGAAGGGTGACCGCCCTCACAGGGCACGACATAGTCACGGCATTGAGGGAGCGAGTGGAAGCGGGGCATCAGGTTCCAGCCACCGTTCCCGGCACAGAGATCCGCACCCCCATCCCCATCTCCACCCGGACGTGAGCCGCACGCCGGTGATGCCGACGAAGACGTCAAGGAGGGCAGCCGTGGCCGCCAGCACCCCCGATACGGCACCTGCCGCACCCGCTGGGAAGCGGGACCGCACCCACTATCTCTACATCGCCGTCATCGCAGCGGTGGCCCTCGGTATCGCCGTGGGTCTGATCTGGCCGAGCGTGGGCGTCGAACTCAAGCCGCTCGGTACGGGCTTTGTGAGCCTGATCAAGATGATGATCGCCCCGATCATCTTCTGCACGATCGTGCTCGGCATCGGCTCGGTGCGCAAGGCCGCCAAGGTCGGCGCCGTCGGTGGTATCGCGCTCGGCTACTTCCTGGTGATGTCGCTGGTCGCGCTGACCATCGGTCTGGTCGTCGGCAACATCCTGCACCCCGGTGACGGCCTGCACCTCACCGACGCGATCAAGGCCGCCGGTCACGACCAGGTCTCCGACGAGGCACTGCCGCCGGTCGAGTTCGTCCTGTCGATCATCCCGGTCACGTTCCTCTCCGCCTTCGCGCAGGAGCAGGTGCTGCAGGTGCTGCTGATCGCGCTGCTCACCGGCTTCGCGCTGCAGGCGATGGGCTCGACCGGCCAGCCGATCCTGCGCGGTCTGGAGCACATCCAGCGGCTCGTCTTCCGCATCCTCGCCATGGTGATGTGGGCCGCTCCGATCGGTGCCTTCGGCGCCATCGCGGCCGTGGTCGGCTCCGCCGGTCTCGACGCGCTCAAGAGCCTCGCCGTACTGATGCTCGGCTTCTACGCGACCTGCGTGCTGTTCGTCTTCATCGTGCTCGGCACGCTTCTGCGGGTCGTCGCGGGCCTGAACATCTTCGTGCTGTTCAAGTACCTGGCCCGGGAGTTCCTGCTGATCCTGTCCACCTCCTCCTCCGAGTCCGCGCTGCCGCGGCTCATCGCGAAGATGGAGCACCTGGGCGTCAGCAAGCCCGTCGTCGGCATCACCGTCCCGACCGGCTACTCCTTCAACCTCGACGGCACCATGATCTACATGACCATGGCGTCCCTCTACATCGCCGACGCCCTGGGCACCCCGATGTCCATCGGAGAGCAGATCCCGCTGCTGCTCTTCCTGCTCCTCGCCTCCAAGGGCGCGGCGGGTGTCAGCGGTGCCGGTATGGCCACGCTGGCCGGTGGTCTGCAGTCGCACAAGCCCGCCCTGGTCGACGGCGTCGGCCTGATCGTCGGCATCGACCGCTTCATGAGCGAGGCCCGCGCCCTGACGAACTTCGCGGGCAACTCCGTCGCCACCATCCTGGTCGGCACCTGGACCAAGGAGATCGACAAGGAGCGCGTCAAGCTGGTCCTCGCCGGCGAGCTGCCCTTCGACGAGACGACCCTCCAGGACGAGCACGAGGACATCCGCGCCGAGGTGCCGGAGCAGGGCGGCGAGAAGGAGCTGGCGAAGGCCTGAGCCCCGCCGGGACTCCGGGCGGCCGAACGCTCCCCCGTCGGTCGGCCGCCCGGCACAGCAGCCGAGCGGTCGGGTTCCTCCCCCGTGGACCCGACCGCTCGGCTTCGTCATTTCCTCCGGCCGGGAAGACGCCCCGGTGATCCTCACCGATCTCTTACCGAAGTCCACTAGCGTGCCGCGCCGGTGCAGTACACGCGCGGCGCGGTTCGTTGGTTGGAGGCACGGGGGATGAAGGTCGACTGGGATCGGCGCACATGTGCCCGCAAGGGGCATGTGACGTATGCGCCGGACGAGCCGGGGCTGAAGGCGCGGCTGCACGCACGGACCTCGCTCGGGGACGTCTGGCGCTGTCTGCGCTGCGGCGACTTCGTGCTCGGCGAGCCGCACGGTTCGGGACCGGCCGGGCAGGCGCCCCTCGTGCCGCGCGGCAAGGTCCTGCGCGACCTGTTCATCCTGCGCTTCCTGGCGATCGAGCGGGCCGTGCGCGGCGTCTTCATCGTGCTGGTGGCTCTGGCCGTGTGGAAGTTCAGCAACAGCCAGGACTCGGTGCGCCGGCTCTTCGACGAGTACCTCGACGTCTTCCGGCCCGTCTTCCGGCACTTCCACTACGACCTCGACCACTCGCCGATCGTCGGCACGGTACAGAAGACTTTCGGCTACAAGCACTCCACGCTGCTGCTGGTGGCCGCACTGCTGCTGGCGTACGCCCTGATCGAGCTCGTCGAGGCGGTCGGCCTCTGGTACGCCAAGCGCTGGGCGGAGTACCTCACGGTGGTCGCCACCGCCGCCTTCCTCCCCCTGGAGATCTACGAGCTCACCGAGCACATCAGCTGGCTGAAGATCGGCACGCTGGTCCTCAACGTCCTCGCCGTCCTCTACATCGCCCTCGCCAAGCGGCTGTTCGGGCTCCGGGGCGGCCGCAGGGCGTTCGACGAGGAACGGCAGAGTGCGTCCCTGCTGGAGGTCGAGGAGTCGGCCGGGATGCCGGCCCACACGGCGCAGGCCGTCTGAGCCGTCCGGGTCCGCCGGGCGACCGTTTGGCGACACCTGCCCTAAATCCTTTGCCCGGCGAGCCGGTTGCGCCCACGCTGGAGAGCCTCGGAGCGCACGGCCGGACGCACGGAGGCGACATGGGGGAGTCCGAACGGGTCGAGATCGTCAGCTCGGCCGAGTACGAGCGGCGGTACGGCGCGGACCGCGAGCCGTCGCCGCTGTCGATGGAGCAGGTCAGCGAGCTGTTCCACGAGTTCCTCACCGCCGTGGCCCACCCCCGGCGCAAGGAGGGCGACGACCGCCGCAACCTCACCAAGCGGCTGCGCGAGCACCTGGGTACGGCGCCGACCGACCGCCCGGTGGTCAAGGCCGCCTATCCGCCCTACGACCTGCCCAATGTGCACCTGGCGCTGGAGCGCTGGTTCGCGGCGGACGGCCGTTCCCACGACCTGATCGGCATGCGCGGCGCGCAGCACCACGGCGAGCTCACCCTCGGCGACATCCTCGAAGCAGCCGACCGCTATGACCGCTTCACGATCGGCGCGGTCGACTACGCGCACCTGCCCGTCTCCTCGGACGAGGAACTGGCCTGCGTCTCCTGCGGCTTCTACCTCGGGACGGCCGGCGACGAACGGTTCGCGGTGCTGCTGCGCGGACCGGCGGACGAGTACGGGCGCAACAAGGTCGAGATCGAGGTCCTCGCGCAGGACAAGGCGTTCGCGGACCGGCTGCTGGCCGAGATCGACGCGATCGTGCGCGAGCACAACATCTTCCGCGGCCAGGTCCTCTCCTTCGAGGGCTCGGAGTTCGGCCACGGCCTCGGCCCGTTCCGCTTCCACCGCCGCCCGGGCCTCACCCGCGAGGACATCGTGCTGCCGGACGGCCTGCTGGAGCGGGTCGAGCGCCAGGTCGTCGGTGTGGCCAGGCGCCGGGAACAGCTGCGCGCCGCGGGCCAGCACCTGCGCCGCGGTCTCCTCCTCTACGGCCCTCCCGGCACCGGCAAGACCCACACCGTCCGCTATCTCCTCTCCCACCTGCCGCAGTTCACCGTGGTGATCCTGTCCGGCGAGAGCATCAACGCGATCGGCCCCGCCTGCGCGCTGGCCCGGATGCTGCAGCCCGCCCTGGTGGTGCTGGAGGACTGCGACCTGATCGCCGAGGCCCGCGACTACGGCGGCGGGGAGCAGCCCCTGCTCTTCCAGGTGCTGAACGAGATGGACGGCCTCGGTGACGACGCCGACGTCGCCTTCCTCCTCACCACCAACCGCGCCGACCTGCTGGAGCCGGCCCTCGTGCAGCGCCCCGGCCGCGTCGACCTCGCCGTGGAGATCCCGCTCCCGGACGCGGCGGGCCGTGCCGCCCTGCTCGCCCTCTACGGCGCCGGTCTCGGCCTCGACGAGGACATCACCGAGGAGGTCGTGACCCGGACGGAGGGCACGACGGCCTCCTTCACCAAGGAACTCGTACGGCGGGCGGTCCTGATCGGCGCGGAACGCGAGGCCCCCCGCACCGAACCGGCCGACGTACGGGAGGCCCTCGACGAGCTCCTGTCCGACCGTGACCGGCTGACGCGCCGGCTGCTCGGGGTGCGGGACGGCAGCGAGGACGAGGACTGGTTCTCGCAGGACGACGAGGACGACGAGGACGACGCGCCGCCGCACGGGGGACCGCCCTCGGGGGAGTGGTTCCTCGGCCCGCGTCCCGGCCCGTCGCCCCGCCGCTGACCTTCCGCCCTTGCCCTGACGTCGGCGTCAAGGATTACGTTCGTGGCATGCGAATCGGCGAGCTGGCCGAACGGGCCGGGACCACGACGCGGACGCTGAGGTACTACGAGTCGCGCGGGCTGCTGCCCGCGCGGCGCGGCGGAAACGGCTACCGCACCTACGACGAGAGCGACCTGAAGCTGCTCCGGCAGATCCGGACGCTGCAGGACTTCGGGTTCGACCTGGAGGAGACGCGCCCCTTCGTGGAGTGTCTGCGGGCCGGGCACCCGGAGGGCGACTCGTGTCCGGCCTCGCTCGCGGTCTACCGGCGCAAGCTGGACGAACTCGACGCGTTGATCGGCGAGCTGCAGGCCGTGCGGGCGCGGATCGCGGTGCGGCTGGCCGTGGCCGACGGGGAACCACCGTTGTGCGAACTGGGAGGGCAGGAACTGTGATCGATGTGACGGACGAGGATTTCGCGGCGCAGGTGATCGGGTCCGAGTTGCCGGTGCTGGTGGAGTTCACGGCGGACTGGTGCCCGCCGTGCCGGCAGATGGGGCCGGTGCTGCACGCCCTGGCCGCCGAGGAGGCCGACCGCCTCAAGGTGGTGCAGCTGAACGTGGACCGCAATCCGGAGACCACGAACGCCTACAAGGTGCTCTCGATGCCCACGTTCATGGTCTTCCGGGGCGGTGAGCCGATCAAGGCGATGGTGGGGGCGCGGCCCAAGCGACGGCTGCTGGCGGAGCTGGCGGACGTCCTCTGATCTCACGCAGTACAGAAGAAATCCCCCGGGCAATTGCGCTCGGGGGATTTCTCTGTGTAAGTTTAATGATTCGCGACTTCAAGGGGATTGGGTCGCAAAGAAGTTCACTGGCGTCATTGTATCTGCCCGGGAGTGGAATTGTCAAACAGCGATGAAATTCGCAGGGAACAGGAATTCATCGACGCCCTGTATGCGCGCGTGGACGCCCTGCGCGGCCACACCGAGGCCGGCGTCACGGATGCGCTCGCCCAGGGCAACACGCCCATGCAGGCCCGGCTGGAGCGGGACATCCTGGTCGCCGAGCGGTCCGGGCTGCTCGCCGCGCTGAACGCCGTCGACGGTTCGCTGTGCTTCGGCCGTATCGACTTCACCTCCGGCACCCGGCACCACATCGGCCGGATCGGGCTGCGCACCGACGACGCCGAGCGCACACCGGTCCTGATCGACTGGCGTGCCGGTGTCGCCCGCCCCTTCTACCTGGCCACCGGCCACACCCCGATGGGCCTGCGCCGACGCCGGCACCTCACCACGGAGGGGCGCCGGGTCACCGCCCTGCACGACGAGATCCTCGACCTCGGGGACCAGGAGCGGACCGGCCACGAGGACCCGACCGGCGACGCGGTGCTGCTCGCCGCCCTGGACGCCGCGCGCACCGGCCGTATGCACGACATCGTGCAGACCATCCAGGCCGAGCAGGACGAGATCATCCGGGCGCCGCACCGGGGAGTGCTGGTGGTCGAGGGCGGTCCGGGCACCGGCAAGACGGCCGTCGCCCTGCACCGGGCCGCCTATCTGCTCTACGAGCACCGGGAACTGCTCGCCAAGCGGGCCGTGCTCATCGTCGGCCCGAACCCCGCCTTCCTCGGCTACATCGGCGAGGTGCTGCCCTCGCTCGGTGAGACGGGCGTGCTGCTCGCGACGGTCGGGGAGCTTTTCCCCGGGGTGAGGGCGACGGCGAGCGACAGCCGCGCGGCGGCCGCGGTGAAGGGCCGCGCCGACATGGCGGACGTGCTCGCCGAGGCCGTACGCGACTGGCAGGCGCTGCCCGACCCGGTGATCGCGATCGAGCACGACCGGGAGGTCCTGATGCTCGACGACGGCCTGGTGAAGATGGCCCGTGAGCGCACCCGTGCGGCCAGGCTGCCGCACAACGTGGCCCGGGAGCACTTCGAGGGGCACATCCTCAACACGCTCACCGAGATGTACGCCGAGCGGGTCGGGACGGACCCCTTCGACGGCAGCAGTCTGCTGGACCCGAGCGACATCACGCAGATCCGCGACGAGATCGCCGAGAACCCCGAAGTGTGGGCCGCCATCGACCAGTTGTGGCCGCGGCTGACCCCGCAGCGCCTGGTCGCGGACTTCCTCGCCGATCCCGTCGGCTATCTCCCCGACGAGGACGCGGCCGCGATCCGCCGTCCGGTGACGCGGGCGTGGACGGTGGCGGACGTACCGCTCCTCGACGAGGCGGCCGAACTGCTCGGCGTGGACGAGCGGGTGGCGCGGGCGCGGGCCGAGCGGGAGCGGGAGACGCAGGTCGCGTATGCGCAGGGCGTGCTCGACGTCTCGTACGCCTCGCGGACCTACGAGTTCGAGGACAAGGACGAGGAGGACTCCGAGGTCCTGTCCGCGCACGACATCATCGACGCCGAGCGGTTCGCCGAGCGGCAGGAGGAGGACGACCACCGCAGCGCCGCCGAGCGGGCGGCGGCCGACCGGACCTGGGCGTTCGGGCACATCATCGTCGACGAGGCGCAGGAGCTGTCGCCGATGGCGTGGCGGCTGCTGATGCGGCGCTGCCCGACGCGGTCGATGACGCTGGTCGGGGATCCGGCGCAGACCGCGGAGGCGGCGGGGGTCGGTTCCTGGGCGGGGATTCTCGAGCCGTATGTCGAGGACCGCTGGGAGCACGCCCGGCTGGGGGTCAACTACCGGACTCCGGCCGAGATCATGGAGGTCGCGGCGGCGGTGGTGCGGGCCGAGCAGCCGGGTTTTGAACCGCCGAGTTCTGTGCGGGCCACTGGCGTTCGGCCCTGGGCGCGGGCGGTTGATGATCTGCCGGATGCGGTGGCGAAGGCGGTGGAGGAGCTGACGCCCGCGGAGGGGCGGCTCGCGGTGATTGCGCCGCGGCATCTGCACGGGAAGCTGGCCGCTCGACTGGACGGGGTCGTGGCGGGGGGCGAGCCCGATCTGACGCGGAGTGTGGTGTTGCTCGATCCTCGGGGGGCGAAGGGGTTGGAGTTCGACTCGGTGCTGGTGGTGGAGCCGGGGCTGTACGGCACGAGTGATCTGTATGTGGCGTTGACCCGGGCCACGCAGAGGTTGGGGGTGCTGCACAGTCGGGCGCTGCCTGCGGCCTTGGCTGCGGCGCTGGCGTAACGGCTGATTTCGCCCCCGCCGCCCCACCCCCGCTCCTCAAACGCCGGAGGGGCTGGATTTTTTCAGCCCGTCCGGCGTTTGAGGACGAGGCCGTTCAGGCCGAAGCGGGGGTCTGGGGGCGGCAGCCCCCAGGGGAAAAGCTAGGCCGGGCGGAGCCAGACTGTTGCAAGGGGTGGCAGGGTCAGCCTGATGCTGGCCGGGCGGCCCTGGTGGGGGTGGGGTTCCGGCTTGATGATGTCGGGGTTGGTCACGTCGCTGCCGCCGTATTTTCCGATGTCGGTGTTGAGGGATTCGTGCCAGGCGGGGACGTCGTCGGGAACGCCCAGACGGTAGTCGTGGCGGACCAGGGGGGAGAAGTTCGAGACCGCCAGGAGCGGGGTGCCGTCGGCAGCGAGACGCAGGAACGCGAAGACGTTGTCCTCGGCCGCGTCCCCGACGATCCACTGGAAGCCGGACGGGTCGGTGTCCCGCTGCCACAGGGCGGGCGTGTGGCGGTAGACGATGTTGAGGTCGCGGACCAGGTCGCGGACCCCGCGGTGGTCGGCCTCGGCCCCGTACGCCGGATCCAGCAGCCACCAGTCCGGACCGTGCGCCTCCGACCACTCCGCGCCCTGCGCGAACTCCTGCCCCATGAAGAGGAGCTGCTTGCCGGGGTGGGCCCACATGAAGCCCAGATAGGCGCGGAGATTGGCGCGCTGCTGCCACCAGTCGCCCGGCATCTTCGAAACCAGTGAGCGTTTGCCGTGGACCACCTCGTCGTGCGAGATGGGCAGCACGTAGTTCTCGCTGTAGGCGTACACCATCGAGAAGGTCATCTCGTTGTGGTGGTACTTGCGGTGGATCGGATCGTGGCTGATGTAGTCGAGGGAGTCGTGCATCCAGCCCATGTTCCATTTGAGGCCGAAGCCAAGGCCGCCGAAGCCGCCAGGCCCCCGGTGGTGCGTGGCCCGGGTGACGCCGTCCCAGGCCGTGGACTCCTCGGCGATCGTGACCACGCCCGGCACCCGCCGGTACACCGTCGCGTTCATCTCCTGCAGGAACGCCACCGCGTCCAGGTTCTCCCGGCCGCCGTGCTCGTTCGGGGTCCACTGGCCGGGCTCGCGCGAGTAGTCGAGGTAGAGCATGGAGGCGACCGCGTCGACGCGCAGGCCGTCGATGTGGAACTCCTCGCACCAGTAGATGGCGTTCGCGACCAGGAAGTTGCGCACCTCCCGGCGGCCGTAGTCGAATTCCAGCGTGCCCCAGTCGGGGTGCGCGGCGCGGAGCGGGTCCTCGTGCTCGTACAGGGGGCGGCCGTCGAATTCCGCCAGGGCCCAGTCGTCGCGCGGGAAGTGCGCCGGCACCCAGTCCATCAGGACGCCGATGCCCGCCTGGTGCAGCGCGTCGACCAGGTACTTGAAGTCGTCGGGGGTGCCCAGGCGGGCCGTGGGCGCGTAGAAGCCGGTGACCTGGTAGCCCCAGGAGCCGCCGAAGGGGTGCTCCGCGATCGGCATCAGTTCGACGTGGGTGAAGCCCAGGTCCTTGACGTAGGCGGGGAGCTGCTCCGCCAGTTGACGGTACGTCAGACCCGGTCGCCAGGACGGGAGATGGACCTCGTAGACCGAGAACGGAGCCTCGTGTGCGGGCACGTTCGCGCGCTGCTCCAGCCACTGCGCGTCCTGCCACTCGTGGTGGGACGCGGTGACGATAGACGAGGTGTTCGGCGGGGCCTCCGTGCGGCGGGCCAGCGGGTCGGCCCGCAGCGTCTTCGAACCGTCGGCCCGGGTGATCTCGAACTTGTACAGCTCGCCCTCGCCGATCCCCGGCGCGAACAGCTCCCAGACACCGGAGGAGCCGAGCGAGCGCATGGGATGGCCGGTGCCGTCCCAGAAGTTGAAGGTGCCCGCCACATGCACACCGCGGGCGTTCGGCGCCCACACGGAGAAACGGGTGCCGGACACGCCCTGGTGCGTCATCGGGTGCGCGCCGAGCACCTGCCACAGATACTCGTGCCGCCCCTCGCCGATCAGGTGCAGGTCGAGCTCGCCCAGCGTGGGCAGGAAGCGGTACGCGTCCTCGGTCTCCAGGGTCGTGCCCTCGTACCGCACGAGGAGCCGGTACTCGGGGACTTCGGTCAGGGACACCAGGGCGGAGAAGAACCCGTCCCCGTCGTCGTGCAGCTCGGCCCGCAGGTCCGCGGCGACGACCGTCACGGACAGCGCGTACGGCCTGAAGGCACGGAAGGCGACCCCGCCGGGGACCGGGTGGGCGCCCAGCACCGTGTGGGGGTCGTGATGAGTTCCGGCGAGCAGCCGCTCGCGGTCACCGACGGGTACCTCCGGCGACACGGCCGGAACCGGCGCGGTGACCTTCTGCGCCGCGGCGACGGTCTTTTCGGCGGGAGTCCTCGTGGCCGTCGCTTTCTTGGCCGCGGTCTTCTTGGCTGCTGTCTTCTTGACCGTCGTCTTCTTGGCCGCTGTCCGTTTGGCGGCCGTCTGCTTGACCGCTGTCTGTTCGGTGACTGTCTTCTTCGCCGTGGCCTTCTTCGCCGTGCTCTTCTTCGCCGTTGTACCGGCCGCCGTGGTCTTCGCCGCGACCGCCTTTTTCGCGACGGCCTTTTTGGTGACCTCCTTCTCGGCGGTGGTCTTCGCCGCCGCCTTCTTCACCGATTTCTTGGGCTCGGTCGCCTTCTCCGCGGCCTTCGCGGCCTTCTTCTTCGGATCCGAACCGCTGGGCGTGGGGCGGGGGGTCACGGGCGGCGCCTCCTCGGCGAAGGTGAGGTCGGGTCAGTGAGGGTCGGATGCGGCGTAACGCTCTATCGCCGCCATGGGAACGGGCAGCCAGTCGGGGCGGTGACGGGCCTCGTAGACGACTTCGTAGATCGCCTTGTCCGTCTCGTAGGCGCGCAGCAGTACCGGATCCATGCGTGGATCCTGGCCGCTGACCTCGGCGTACCCGGAACAGTAGGCGGCCCGGCACGTCTGCGCCCAGCCCTCTGCACGAGGGGTGGCGGAATGGGCCGCGTAGTCGAAGGACCGCAGCATCCCCGCGATGTCCCGCACCGGGGGCTGCGGCATCCGCCGTTCCGCCAGCGGTTTGGACGGCTCGCCCTCGAAGTCGATCAGCCACCACTGACCGGCCGGCGAGCGCAGGCACTGCCCGAGGTGCAGATCGCCGTGGATGCGCTGCGCGGTCCAGGTGCGGCCCTCCGCGGCCAGGTCGGCGAGCGCGGTGAACGCGGAGTGCAGGGCGGGGGCGTACGGCCGCAGTGCGGGCACCGCCTGCGCGGCCACCTCCAGGCGCTCGATCATGCCGTCGGCCAGCGGCTGCAGCTGGGTGTGGCCCAGGGTGACGGTCGGCAGGGCGCGGGCGAGTGCCGTGTGCACCTCGGCCGTGGCGCGGCCCAGCGCCCGTGCCTCGGCGGCGAAGTCCTCGCCCTTGGCCAGCTCGCGCAGCGCCAGCTCCCAGCCGTCCGTGGCACCCTGCAGAAACGGCTGGAGCACGCCGAGTACATACGACTCCCCGGCCAGCTCCGCCCGCAGCCACGCCGTCGGCGCGGGCACCCGGGGGCAGCCCTCGCGGGCGAGCGCCAGCGGCAGTTCCAGGTCGGGGTTGACACCGGGGACGACCCGGCGCAACAGCTTGAGGATGAACGTATCTCCGTAGACGACCGACGAGTTCGACTGCTCGGCCGTCACCAGCCGTGGGACGAGCCCGGTGCGGATCTCCTCGCCGGGTTCCCGCTCGAAGCGCAGCCCGCCGATGCGGGCCTGGGCGCGGAGCGCCTCCAGGAGCACCTCGGCGGGCCGGGAGTCGTACAGGGCGTCGTACACCGTGTGTCCGGCGAGCGGGCCCTCGTCCACGTGTCCGATCAGCGCGGGCGCCAGCCGGGGCGGCAGCGCCTCGCGCACGCCTATCAGCAACTGGTAGCAGTCGCCGGGGTGGGCTTCGGCGCCGAGCATGAGCGGCTGATGGGCGCGCACCAGCAGGTGGAACAGGCCCAGCCTGCCGTCGGCCGGCAACAGTTCGGTGGCCGTGACCAGCGAGAACCCGGTGACCGGCCGTCCCTTGCCCGCGAACCAGCGCTGCCGTGGCAACCATTCGCGCAGGAGGGGATCGAGGGACGCGAGCAGGCCAGGACTTGTCTTGCCGGAAAGTGTGACAGTTTCCGCCATGGTGTCACATTCCTTTCCCCGGGTGGGCGGGGTGTTACTGATGCGTGCCCCGGGTGGGACAGGGGAAACCGCCCCACCCCGGGTTCTGCGCGGCGCAGCGCGGCGCTACGCGGGGTCCTTGCGGAGCCGGAACCAGTAGAAGCCGTGTCCCGCCAGTGTCAGCAGGTACGGCAGCTCGCCGATGGCCGGGAAGCGCACCCCGCCGAACAGCTCGACCGGATGCCGACCGTTGAAGATCCGCAGATCCAGCTCCGTCGGCTGCGCGAACCGCGAGAAGTTGTGCACGCACAGCACGAGATCGTCCTCGTACTCCCGCAGGAAGGCCAGCACCGCCGGATTGGAGGACTGGAGTTCCGTGTAGGACCCGAGGCCGAAGGCCGGGTTCTGCTTGCGGATCTCGATCATGCGGCGGGTCCAGTGCAGCAGCGACGAGGGCGACGACATCGACGCCTCGACATTGGTGACCTGGTAGCCGTAGACCGGGTCCATGATGGTCGGCAGGAACAGCCGCCCGGGGTCACAGGACGAAAAACCTGCGTTGCGATCCGGTGTCCACTGCATCGGGGTGCGTACGGCGTCGCGGTCGCCGAGCCAGATGTTGTCGCCCATGCCGATCTCGTCGCCGTAGTAGAGGATCGGCGAGCCGGGCAGTGACAGCAGCAGGGCGGTGAACAGCTCGATCTGGTTGCGGTCGTTGTCGAGGAGGGGGGCGAGCCGGCGGCGGATGCCGATGTTGGCGCGCATACGCGGGTCCTTGGCGTATTCCGCCCACATGTAGTCGCGTTCCTCGTCGGTGACCATTTCCAGGGTCAGCTCGTCGTGGTTGCGCAGGAAGATTCCCCACTGGCAGCCCGCGGGGATGGCGGGGGTCTTGGCGAGGATTTCCGAGACGGGGTAGCGGGATTCCCGTCGTACCGCCATGAAGATGCGGGGCATGACGGGGAAGTGGAATGCCATGTGGCATTCGTCGCCGCCGCTCTGGAAATCGCCGAAGTAGTCGACGACGTCCTCCGGCCACTGGTTGGCCTCGGCCAGCAGGACCGTGTCCGGGTAGTGCGCGTCTATCTCCTTGCGCACCCGCTTGAGGAACTCATGGGTGGCCGGCAGGTTCTCGCAGTTGGTGCCCTCCTGCTGGTAGAGGTACGGCACCGCGTCCAGGCGGAAGCCGTCGATGCCCAGGTCCAGCCAGAAACGGAGGGCGGAGATCATCTCCTCCTGGACGGCCGGGTTCTCGTAGTTGAGGTCCGGCTGGTGGGAGAAGAAGCGGTGCCAGTAGTACTGCTTGCGGACCGGGTCGAAGGTCCAGTTGGAGGCCTCCGTGTCGACGAAGATGATCCGCGCGTCCGGGAACTGCTTGTCGTCCTCCGCCCAGACGTAGTAGTCGCCGTAGGGGCCGTCGGGGTCTTTTCTCGATTCCTGGAACCACGGGTGCTGGTCGCTGGTGTGGTTCATGACGAAATCGATGATGACGCGCATGCCGCGCTGGTGGGCGGCGTCGACGAACTCGACGAAGTCGGCCAGGTCACCGAACTCCGGGAGGACGGCCGTGTAGTCCGAGACGTCGTAACCGCCGTCGCGGAGCGGTGACTTGAAGAAGGGCGGCAGCCACAGGCAGTCGACGCCCAGCCACTGCAGATAGTCGAGTTTGGCGGTGATCCCCTTGAGGTCGCCGACTCCGTCGCCGTTGCTGTCCTGGAAGGAACGGACGAGGACCTCGTAGAAGACCGCACGCTTGAACCAATCAGGGTCCCGGTCCTTGGCGGGAGTGTCCTCGAAGGTGTCCGGAACGGGTTCGTTGACGATCATGTTGTGGGTGACCCTCCGATCTGCGGGGTGGACGGTCGCAGGACGGTGCATACGTGCGCGGGACGGGTGCCCGGTTCCAGGCGCACATAGTTGGACCTGCCCCAGTGATAGGTCTCGCCGGTGAGCTCGTCGCGCACCGGCACCGACTCGTGCCATTCCAGGCCGAGTTGCGGCATGTCCAACGAGACCGTGGCCTCCTGGGTGTGGTGCGGGTCGAGGTTGGCGACCACCAGAACAGTGTTCGATCCGCTCCGCTTCGAGTACGCGATCACCGCGTCCTTGTCCGCGTGGTGGAAGTGGAGGTCGCGCAGCTGACGCAGGGCAGGGTTCGCGCGCCGGATGGCGTTGAGCCGGGTGATGAGGGGGGTGATGGTGCGGCCTTCGCGTTCGGCTGTTTCCCAGTCGCGGGGGCGCAGCTGGTATTTCTCCGA